>CAMWLX010000016.1 GCA_947175225.1 uncultured Porphyromonadaceae bacterium | reverse complement strand
GCCACCCCCATGACCCCCAAAGACCTCGAAGAAGACCCCCACTCCTACTAATTATAAATCAAAGAATAAAAAAATGCGTGCAGAAGAGATAATAAGTCTCCTTCTGCACGCAATTTTAATTGCCCCGCCATCATTTGGCAAGGAGAGTATTCTAAGGTCAAAAGTTTAGATCTTAGAATCCACATCTTGTAAAGGTCATCATCATAAATTTGCAGAAAAAAGAAAAAATCACTAAATTTGCGCTCTAA
Source organism: uncultured Porphyromonadaceae bacterium (assembly GCA_947175225.1). GTDB lineage: Bacteria > Bacteroidota > Bacteroidia > Bacteroidales > Muribaculaceae > Lepagella. The sequence goes on along the minus strand of CAMWLX010000016.1, from coordinate 20,926 downwards.
ACCAATTGAACAGACATAATGACACTAAATTCTTTGCAGCTCGAAAAACTTTCCGAAAAGATAGGTCGGGATGTCACCACCCCGGCAGGTGCTACGTATTTGTGTCTCGATATAGGTTCAAAGACAGGTGTAGACATCGGTCTTAATACTGTGAAGCGCCTTGTAGGTGTAATTCCTTCTGATGTCACTCCTCGAAAAACTACCCTCAATATTATAGCTAACTATTTGGGGTATCCTAATTGGGATCTTCTTGAAGATGATACTGCTATGGAGGGTTCAGGATTCGGAAGAAAAGATATTTTCATTGAGATGTCGGAATTGGAAGAGGATACTGTAGTGGAAGTCTGGTGGAAACCTGACCGTAAAATCCTTCTCCGCCATGATGGTTGCGGCCAGTACTCCGTCCTTAAGTCAGAAAACAGCAAGTTGCGTCCCGGCGATCTGCTGTCCCTCTCTCAGCTCGCCATAGGATTCCCCTTCATCGCCGACAAGGTCTTCCGCGACGAGAAACCGCTCGGATGCTACCGTGCAGCCGACGGCGCCGGCATCACTCGCCTTGATGTGTTAGAAGATTGATAAAGCTATGGAAAGTGGATTCGTCTCAGAAATGACAGTTGATTATGGTCCGGATTGTCAGTCTACGAATAAAAATGCTTCCGGACATTTTGAATTTCAGAAAGTCCGTAGCTTTGGAGCTTTATATTTCGTAAAGCGTCCTTCCGCAGCATACAGTAATGACCTTCTTACAATAGAATCTCTTCGGAAAGAGTATGATATAGGTCGGCGTCTTAATCATCCTTCGATAGTGAAATATATTAAGATGGAGGATGACTCAATATATGAAGAATACATCGACGGCATTTCCATACGTGAAATGATCGAAAAGAAGGATATCCGAATTCGCACTCCTGAATTCATTGAAAAGGTCTGTCGGCAACTTTTGGAGGCTACAGCCTATATGCATAGCCAAAGGGTAGTTCACAACGACATCAAACCGGAAAACATAATGATTACGAGAATCGGTGAACAGTTGAAGTTGGTAGACTTTGGGTGTGCCATTACCGACATGTGGGATGTGGCAGAAGGCTACACGCCTGCATATAAAGCTCCGGAGCAGGGAGTGGCCCCCACCAACATACATACTGATATATTTCTGGTAGGAAAACTAATGGAGGAGTTGGCTTCGTTGGCCGGAGTTGGTTCTAAATGGGAAGTTTTCATCAAGAGAGCAACTTTTAAAGTGCCGAAATTCAGATATACCACCGATGAGGACGCACTAAAAGCTATTCCTAAAAATAGGACGTGGGGCGTTATCGGATGTTTGTTCATAATAGCTTTATTAACTTTCATCTCCGGCTATAAACTGTATGATTTTTTGAAATGGCTTATTACAAAAATCTTTTTCTAAGTCTTCTCAAAGTAATCTTAGCGACTTTGAGTGAGTAATTCGGTTTTGGACAATATGGACAATAAATAGTTTGGATTTCTTTTAAAAAGCTATAATTTTGCAATGTGAGATAAAAAAATCTCACTTCCCTATCGTCTTGGACGCATGCGTAAGCAGGTTTGTCGAAGGTGAAAAAAATATTAGTGAAATTTGCATATTTCGACAATAAATATTAATTTTGCGAATCTTCTAAGCCGTAATCATCCCGATGTGTTCCGGCTGGAAGATAGACATATGAGATTGGAAGCGTAATTTGCTTGCATTGTCGCGATGAATCCTGGAAAAATTCAACCGATAGACAACTGCAACAGAGTGCGCCTCCTCTTGGTAAGTATGGACAGAATTGTATCCCTATGGATAGGGGATCTTATATCCGTATGCATCAAGAGCGAGGGTCACATGCTGTTGATGTCTATCAGGTCTTTCCAGGAACCTATCGCGAGTCTACAGCAAATTGTGGCTCGCGCTCTTCTTTTTTATATGCCCTAACCAACTTAACATCAACCCCGCCGCCGAGCCACCGGCAAAATAAAATATTAATATGGCAACATATAGAAGTTATTGTGAAGAGTGTGGCTGGACTCACGTTGGCAAAAATCCGGGTCCTACGATATGTCCTTGTTGTAAGTCTATTAGAATGTCTACTCCTGAGATTACGGAATTCGATTCTCCGGAAGAAAAAGAATCTTATGACAGAGCTTGTGAAAAAAGAAAAAAAACGGGTATGTTTATGCTTATGTGTGCAGTCTTAACATTTGTTTTGTTTTTTCCTGGTACGCTTATATTGATGCTGCTTCATACTGTGGTAGATATAGATTCTGACTTATGGAATTGGATATTGACAATAGTTTTCAGTGGAGTAATTTTTATAATCTGTAAAGGAAATATTATTACTTATTTTAAGGTCAATGCCTTGACGATTGTCCTCTCTACCATTGTCGGGTGGTGTGTATCTGATTTTAGACCATGGGGCTTTGCAATTTCTACCATTTTCTGTAATCCTTGGCTGATTATAATTTACTTTTTTGCTGGAATATTTATTATTCCTAAATATTGTCCCGGACTGATTGATAAATTCGTTGTTAAGTGAGTTAATATTTCTATAAATATGTTTGACTTTTTCTCTTGCGGATTCTGGAGTGTACTCGGCGGGTTAATGACATCGTTGGTTATCGTCGGAACACTCTTGATGTATTCTACGCAATACACCAAGAGAGACTCTATTGAGCCGCTACCATTGGTGTTATGCCTCTTGTTGTTTTGCTTGCTTTTTTATCAGACCACTTTGATGTTTGGTGCTATCGGGAGCAAGAGTATTGCATTAGATTTCATTAGTGCGTGTCACCTGCAGTTTGGTGATGAAATAGACGGAGAAGAATTGAAAAGTCAGATGACAACTCTTATTAAAGAGAATCCATTGGTATCTTTCTTTATAGACTATGGTGATTTGGAAGACTTTGACTGGTCTCAACCAATTAAGTCTCTCCGTAAAGTAGTATCTCGTGAATATAATTGGTATATTTTCCGACGTATAGTATGGTCCGTTGTCTTCACTGGAATTGCTTTCGTTGGAATTATGATGTCAATGGGCAGATCTCATAGATCACGTAAACGTAGAAGATCTTACAGTTTCGATGATGACTTTAACTTAGACTAATCAATAAAAATCATACATGGCAACAAATCATCTTATTATAGGACTTGGAGGTACGGGTGGTAAAGTCATCCGTGAGTTCCGTAAAAGATACTTTGAAGATTTCAAGGATCTTAATCCCCACAATGATGTATTTGTGGATTATCTCTATGTGGATTCGTCAGATGACGATCTTAATTCCAAGCATCAATGGAAAGTACTCGGCAATGATGTCTCCCTTTCTTCAGCTCAGAAGGTTTCTACGCAGGGAATTAGCCTGTCGATGCTACAGGAAATTAATCACTATCCTACACTTAATAGCTTTATCAGCCGAGATGATGTCCCGATGATTGAATCCTCGCTCGGAAAACTGATTGATGCTGGAATAGGAGGTCAAAGAAGAAGACTTGGACGAATTCTTTTTGCAAATCATGTAAATGGGGAGCGAGGAGTTGTGCAGTCGCTTGAAAATGCTGTGAGAAACCTTACCACTCGCTCCAATACGGCTGATGTACATTTTCATATCGTGGCAGGGCTCGCGGGAGGTACAGGATCCGGTTCCATCATTGATATGATAGCTCAGATCCGTAAGCATTATCCTTACAATATAAGTGGAACCAAATATTCCGTTCACCTTTATCTGTATGTGCCTGAGAATACCATAGCTAATGCTTCCCACAACTCCGGCTTTTATCAAGCCAACGGTTATGCAGCACTTATGGAGCTTAACGCCATGAGTGTCGGTCAATACCTCCCGGTCGACGTTGCCGGTGAGAAAAATATAGATGGCTCGAGTAAGAGAATTGACAGTGACAAACCCTTTGAAGTAGCTTATCTTTTCTCGAATACCAACGAGAACGGTCATATTCTTGATCTTGGAACCGGTGTGCCTAAAATGGTGGCTGATTTCCTTTTTCATAAGACAGTCAGTGCAGGTGCGGATGGTTCTAACACCAAGATGCGTAGGCTTGAAACAAATGAAAATGATGGCGCTGAGCCGGAAGTAGATGCAGCCGGTCGTCGCAACCGCAGCCGTAGGTTTATGAGCTTTGGAGTCACTCGCGTGATATATCCGGAGACTGAGATTCAGGAGTTTATGACGTTTCGTAATGCTCAGCAGGGAGCTCGCCAGATGCTCTTCAATTCTTGGGAAGAAGGCATAGGATTTGGAGAGATTACTCGAGAGGCAATCGGCGTCGGCCTTAACGATAAGATAAGATCAAAGGAAGGACGTGAGGCAAACAGGATGACTGATGAGTATCTGACACTTTCCAGGCCTATTGTGGAGACTGAGACTTCTAAGCTATGGAAAGATATCTCAAAGACTTGGAATGGTCATAAAGAGCGTTTCATACAGAAGATTCTTGATGAGAAAGATCGTGAGGAATGGCTCGGTACCTTCGTACATAAGATGGATGAATATTTCGATTCCGGTTTCCGCACTCATGGTGTCAAGCGTTTCTATGAGATTCAGGATAAGGAACGATTCAAGTACGCCAAGGATCTTGTGCGTGGTGTAGAACGTCAGTTGTTCGATAAATGGGCAAATGGAGATATGAGCGCAATGGAAGCAGAGGAATTTGTCCGTATCCTTGATGAGGATTGTCGCGAACGAATTATGACCGATATCCCTAAAAAGAAATCTCAGCTCACAGAGAGGATTAAGAAGATCAAAGGTCAGCTCAGGGAGATACGAGATGAGTGGAATAATATCGGATTCTTCGGAAAACTCTTTAAGAGCAAGCCTGAAAATGTATTTAATGATTTTGCATCCGGAGAGACCCAGCTTCATATCGCAAATACAATGCTCGTGGCATACGACTATGAACTTGGTATGCTGAGCGCTATTCTTCAAGAACTGGAATCTTTGAAGGCTAATATTAAGGATTGGGAGAGGATGCTCAACGACATATATGAAGAATTTACGCGCGAAGCCGGAAACCGTTGCACAGAAAGATCAGTTCTGTCCGATATCAATCTAAAGGAATACAACCGAGATATGGTAGTAGAGATGACAGATAGTTTAGTGCGCAACAAGGATAAACAACTTGCAAATGCCGCTGCAATCAGAAACGCTATCCTCAATCTGCTCGGCAATGAAGAAGCACGTTATTTCTCTAATATTACCAACCGCCTTGGTGTAGATGCTGTCGTGGATGAGATCTTAAGAATCTGCTCGATTAATGTAGCTCAGGAAGTGGATGAGCTCGCTATCGCGAATTCTCGCTACAAGGTGTTGAATGTCAATATACTTGAGAAACTGCATGAGGAGTTGAATACTAATGAAAAGCTGAAGGCTTTTGCTGAGAAGCTTGTGAAGGCTTCAAAAACTTTCCTTCAGTTCAATTCTCAGGAAGTAAGTAAGTCTACAGGAGGCAAGGTGACAAACACTCGCTCGATGCTTCAGCTGGCTCTCCCGGAGATGCCAGAAGATCCAAATGGTTTTAGGGAGCGCTTTATCACAGCTTTTGCTGAGGCTTGTCCGGGATTCAACCGTTCTGAAGATGTTTCTGTCAATCCAAAGGTCAATGAGATAGTGGTGGTGGCTGCAAAGTCGGGTTTCCCTCTTAGGCACATAGACAATGTGAAGACTATAAGGGAGGCTTATCTTAAGGCAACTTCAGATTCAAAAGAGGGTGAGATGAATAAGTATGTACTTCACACCGAGACGTTCAGTCAGGAACTTCCGTCTCTCTTTGAGATGAGTCAGCAGGAGATTGGAACTAAGTTCCTTCCCTCCGTGATCTTGGGAAAGGCTCTCGGCATCATTAAGGAAGTGGAGGATCCTGAGACTCAGCGTAAGTATCATGCTTTGGTGACAACCGATGAATGGGGGTTTGATGTATATACTGAAGCTGGTGGGAAGGATTTTGTTTCTATCCTTGATCATGTGAAGGGAGATTTTGATCTGGCTCTAAAGATAGATCACGAGGTTAAAGCTCAGCTTACCGCCAATTATCGTAGCAATGACAGTAAGAAAAAACTCCAGCAGGAAATGATTACGATGCTCAAGGAGTTTGTCCTTCCTTCGTATGGTGGCAATCCGATGGCAAGGGGCTTCAAGGAAGCCCAGGATGAATGCCGCAAGATATTTTCCAATGAATTGAAACTACTCTAATATATTAGTTATGGCTATAAAGAAAGGCAGATGTTCCAACTATGATGGATGCTCTAAGGCTGATAAAGATGAAATTATAGAGGTAGACGAATTTGATGATTTTGTGTGTCCGGAGTGTGGTCATCCTCTTGAACCTCTTCAATCTGGGAAAAAGAAGAGCAGCAATAAGATGTTGTTCATCATCGGAGGCTCAGTTGTTGCTCTTGGGATAATCGGGGCGATAGTATTCGCTTTGATTGGCAGTAAAAGTGAGGAAAAGGAAATTGATCCAATGGTTACAGAAACAGCTCCGGTCGATTCTGTCGATGTGAAGAAAGAAGAGATTGCCAATCGCAATGACACACTCGTTATTAAAATAGAAGGTCAGGAGAATCTTCCTCAAACAGAGGATACTATTGTCGAATTGTCTGAGGTTGTTCCTGCAGAGGTTGTTGAAAGTCCGGCTGTTGATCCAGCTCCCGCTCCCGTTGCAAAATCGGTTGCAAAGGCTACCCCTGCACCTACTACTTCCAAAGCAACTCAATCCGCTTCTCACAAGCTCAGCTATGGAACTTGGACAGGTGGCATGAAAAACGGGAAACCCCATGGTACTGGCACACTCACTTACTCTACATCGCAGACCATTGATTCTCGTGACCCTAAAGGCCGTGTGGCTCAGCCCGGAGAGTATATCGTAGGAGAGTGGGATAACGGTCACTTAGTGCAAGGCCGTTGGTTTAAAAAGGATGGTAGCAAAGAAGCTGTCATAATAGGGAAAGCCGGTTGATGAAGTTTCTTCATTATTTAACAGCAATAAGTCTTACATTTGTCTTCTCCACATCTCTGATGTGGGGAAGACCATCTGTCGTTCCTGATTATATTAGAGATTCAGAAGATTTTGAGCTTGCTTATAAATTTCTGGACCATTACCATGAATTGTTAAAGTATTCCGGCATCGAATCAGTGGGAGACTCTCTAAGACAGACCAGGGAGAGAGGCCTAAAATATAGGGTAGGAAATGATTCCCGTTTTAAATCTCTTACAGGTGAAGAGGAGTTTTCCCTGTCTCTCACCGACGGACTGTATAGCGCCCAATGGAGGAGGGATGGAAATCTCTTGGTCGAGTGCTCTTTTCCTTCGAGGATAGACCTTCTGACGTTCTCAAATAAGGTGGAGCTTGAAGATGTGATGCTATCCAAACTTAAAGCCCAGGATATTGAGAACGCGGTGGAGGCTGTTCCTCAAGAAGATATGTCAAAGCTTAGAAGGATAGAATATTCTCCATTTTATGTGCGTGATTTGGGATACTATATCACTCCTCGCATGAGCCATCAGGTAGTTTACCAGCCTCTTGATTCCATTTCAAATGTATGTGAGCTGCTTGTGAATTCACCAAAATACCCTTTGGAGTGTATCTCTAATTATATGTTGACCGGCTATTCTCCTGAACCGATTGCAATCAATCTCAAAATGGATAGATATGGCTATCAGTCAGAGTCCGTTACGATTGATTTTGGAAAGTTGTTCAGAATATTGTCTTCTGAAGGAAGTGTTCCATATTGGGGTGTGGAGGAATATGACGGGGATATGGTCAAAGGACTGTATGTATGGTTGAATCGCTTCGGTGGTTTTGCACATATCATTACTATAGATATTCCAGTGAATACTATCTCGGCTTTTTCTAAAGCCAATGCAAGGATGCACAGCTATGTTCGTCTTGATAACCTAAAATCTCTTTTTGAAGAATTCCAATGAAAACAAGATTCATAATAATCTACATACTTTTGTCTATGTTTTGTAGCTTACGGGCAGATGTCAACACAGACCGTACGATGAGCAAAATCAGCCGGGATATTCACAACTACTTATCGGCTGATTGCCGTGCCTCTACTGAGCAGGAAGCTTATGATAAGGCTCTTGAATTGTTGACGGAGAAGATAACTTCTTATATACAAGAAACTAAAAAGAAGTCTCCAGATGCAGTATTCGTGCCTGAAGTGGCAAGTATCTATCAACGACTCGATTCCCGGATTTCAGATAATCGCTATCGTGTGTTTCTGTATGTAAAAAAATCGGATTTAAAGTCACTGGACAATTCGTCAAATGCTATGGTGATCGCTAAGACAGAGACTGACTCATACGAAATAATTCCATACTCACAGCCCCCGGTTGTCGTAACAGATACAGTGACGATAGTAGAAAAGATAGAAGTTCCGATGAATCCAATTGTTGCAAATATAATCAATAATACTGATTATAATTCTTTGCAAGAGGCGTTGATTAAGATGCGCAAGGAAGGAAAAGTGTCAGGAGCCGCTGCATTTCCGATATCAAGTCTTGACGATTTTTATATAGCAATTGTCAGAGGAACATCCGTTACGGATTATATTCACGTCGAAGATGGAAGATGGAAAGACGTCACGACCGGTAAGGACGTTGATCCGTCAAATTATTCTTCATCATCGGCTTATTGGTTTACAATTCCTAAATAAATTCATATGAACTTTCGAAAACAAACATTTTTAACATTAATTCTGCTTTGTTTCTTCTCGGTTCGGGCACAGGTAGATGTAGAGATAATCGATGGCGTTGACAATTCGCAGCTCAAATCTGCCATTGAGACTAATGCTTCAAAGTTTCTTTCCGAGGTATGTAATGCTTATTCTGAAGACCGTGCTTTGCATCTCAATAATATAGTGGCTGATGATGGGCAGATGTCTATTGAGATGCTCTGGGAAAATGTTCATTTCCGTCCGGAAGATCAGTATATAGGGGAAATTCTTCTTAATACAGGAGAAGGATTTCAGATTAGAAATATTCCGCTACAGATTCTTCCGCAGGACGTTGGGGCTGATACTGACTATAAGGAAGCTGTCATAAACTTTGATCGAGCCGGGAAAATTACATCGGTATATTTTTCGATAGAAAATAATACCTATAAGCAAATTATGGAAAAGGGTATCCAGCTTAAGGATATGGAGCGCCGTCTTGAGATCCTTGATTATGTTGAGCGTTTTCGCACTTCCTACAATCAGAAGGATATCCAGTTTCTGAATCAAGTATTTTCCGATGATGCACTCATTATAACAGGAAAGGTCATAACACCAAGCAAAAAGACTGATGGTCTCTCAGTATCTCTACCGCAAGTGAAATATACAAAGCAGAACAAGGAGCAGTATCTCACTAATCTAAAGAGAATTTTCAGCAACGTCAGATATATAAATGTGGAGTTTGAGGATGTTCAGATTAAGAGACATGGAATTAACCCAAACATATATGGAGTTCGTGTTGTCCAGAATTGGAATGCTTCAAACTATAGCGACGAAGGATATGTATTCATGGTATGGGACTTCACGAATCCTGATAAGCCACAGATCCACGTCCGCACGTGGCAGCCGATGTATCTTGACAAGGGTAAGACTCAGCCTCTCCCGGAAGAAGAGATATTCGATCTTAACTCAATTGAAGGAATATAATGGAATCAATTAATTTTTGAGTTGGAGAAAATTTCAGTTGATTACTTTCATATACGTTATCTTTCTCTAAATTTTATGTACGAGAATGATAAGATCACACAGTACAAGGAATATTGCTCTATTTGATTTAGTAGAAAATTAAATAATATGATAAATAATATGATAAGAGTATTGACTTTAATCATCCTTAATGCGTGGATGCTTATTGTAGTTGCATCTGAGTATAGGGTCTCACAGGTTGTGGAATTGTTAAATGATATTTCCGCTCGTACTAATGCTAAGACCGATGGGGAAGGAAAACCTTGCGCTATTCTTAAGTTTAATATCCCCTCTATTGATAATGTTACTTTTAATGATATACAAGGAGAAGTTTCCAAGCTTCCTGGAGAATACACAATGTATTTAAAGGAAGGCACACCTTCTATATCTTATAAAATTAATGGAGAATTTGAAAAGATTAATTTCTCTGATTATGGTATCTCTATTGAGGGAAAGAAAACATATCGGGTAATCTTGAAAAACAAAAGCAATTCCGATTCAAATTCAAATACATCAGCTTCGATCACTGCTAATCAAGATGGGATTGTTGTTTTGGTTGATGGTGTTCCAATGGGAGAAACACCTCTGTCAATAGAATCAATCTCTCCTGGCTCATATTGTATCTCTGTGCCTTATCAGAAGGGTTATACTATGAATGATACGATAGTCAATATAGAATCAAATAAGAATAATTCAATTGATCTTCTTTTATATAAGACAGAACTTGATCTTGTAGAAGTTGAAATGGCTACCCCAGGCGGAGATACTGCCGGATGGTATGAAAGATGGGGAATTTCAGTAGTCAGCAATAATGGAAAAGAAGGAGTGTCTGATTTAGCAGGCTCTGTGATAGTACCATGTGAATTTGATAGAGTTAATGTAGAATCTTTATTAAATGGATATTACTCGGTATGGCAGAAAAATAGAAGTGGCGATAATGATAAGTCATTAAATGGACTATATGCTCCTGGAAAAGGATTGGTCGTACCATGTGAGTACGATTGGGTGCAAACACCTTATTTAAAAGAAAAGATTATAGAAGTTAGGAAAAATGGAAAATGGGGCGCTTTGGATGAAAATGGACAATTGATTATCCCCACTGTTTTTGAGAGAATTGAATGTAATGATGGGGTTGCTTCCTTATTGTTGCGGGATAAATGTTATGATCTTTACGATTATAAAAATAAGCAACTTATATGTCCGGCAGAGAAGAAGCATGAGTTTTATCCCTTTAATGAAGGATATTCTCTTTTCCTTGATAATTATCGTGCTTATCCTAACCGTGATTGTAAGGTATTTGGTGTCATTGATAGACATGGAAATGAAAAGGATCTTCCTTATGGATATGAAGTTTGGGGTTCTTTCGTTGACGACATTAAAGTCCATGGGGGATTGTTCCCAGTAAAAGATGTGAAAACAGGAAAAATAGGATTTATGAATCCTCAGACAGATCTTATAATTCCAGCTATTTATGACAATCCCCAAAAATTGAGTGGAAAAGTTTTTGAAAGTATAGGGGACAATTCTGTTTTACGTGCTAATGAACTTGAGAACTCAATGAATTTTAAGAATGGAGTAGCTATGGTATACGCGGATGGGGTGGTATATATTATTGACAAAAATGGAAAAGCTTTGCTTGATAGCAAATCTCTTGATCTTTGTAATTTGATGATTTATGAAAATGCGGATATAATCAATGTGCAAGATCGACAAGGAACAACTGGCATATATGATAAAAATGGTAATCAGGTAATACCTTTAGGTAAATATAATAATATTTATATTCTTGGAGAAGGTAATGGTGATTTATATTATTTATGTGAGAATAATTCCGGAGTGAAAGACATTTATGATAAGAATCTGGAACTGATTATGTCCTTACCAGAAGACATTCATGTTAGAGATATACATAATGATATGATTCTATATGAAGTATTCATAGATAGTGGGAAAAGTTATGAGCCTGATGTTGATACTGGTCAGTACGGATACTTAAATATGAATGGTGATATTATTGCTACTGGACAATGTTCATCCGATGATTATTATAGTGAAATTATTAAAGATTATAGGTTTAGTGAGGGCGTAGCTATTATTAATATCGGTGATCTTTATGGATTTATCAATAATAAAGGCGATGTCGTAGTTCCTATGAAATATACTGCTGTAACACCATTCGTTGATGGGGTCTGCTATGCAAGAGATAAAGCCGGAAAGTGGGAAAAGATTTATAGAAAGAATTTGTAAAATGGTTCGTTTACTTTGCCTTTTGACACTGTTTTATGTTGCGCTTAATATAAAAGGAGAAGAGATTGTGTACTCTATTGAAAGGGTACACAATCCAGACTCTTCTCTAAGTTTGCCAGAAAAATTTGATTTGAATAATGATGTTACAGCTCAAATTGAGATCATAGCAGATAATATTAAATTTGTAGAAGTTGAGGGTAATGCAATAAGTGGCATTGAGAAGCATAACAATAGAAGTATTCTTTACTTATGTGATGGATCTCGACACATTAGACTTTATAGTGAAGGAAATCTTCCGTTAGATATTGATTTTACAAGATTTGATGATGCGAAGAGAGGTGTAAAAGGTGGAGAGTTTTATATTTTACGAATTTTCCCAAAACACGAAAAACAGAATGTTGGACTGGGATCAAGGATTTTAACCTTTAAGTCAGATGAGCCGTTGGATAGTATAATAGTAGACGGGATTAAGTGGGAGGTTAAAGAACACATCTCACAGAAACTTGTACCATTTGGTGAGTATGGATATAAAGCATATTCGCATGGATATAAGCAATTGGAGGGTACAGTCAATGTTGCTGGCGGTTTAGGAAGTAAAACTGTAAAACTTAACTTTGGTAAGTGATTTATACAAATTTAATAAATTATTTTATAAGTACTATAAAGTTGAATCTAAAGGTTTTCGTTGTTTTGAGAAGGGATAAATTCCAGCTTCTTATAGAAGAAATATTCGGTATAAACTCATTAAATATCTTTTAATATGCGGTTATCAATTATTGCGTTTCTTCTTTTATCTTATGCATTTGATATTGTGGCACAAGCTATTCGTCTGGATAAAGAAGTTGAACTTATGCCGATGAATGTGTACGCAGCCCGTAACCCTCGTGTTGATTCTAAAGGACTTGAGTGTGGAGTGTTGATGGTGCATTCTACTATTCCCGAGTTGAAGTTCGTGGGCAATGTTGAAGGTGACATAAGCTACGAATCGGGTATATATTATGTGTATTTGCGTGCTAATACAACAAGGCTCGATATAGTGGATCAGACCGGACACAAACTTCAGATTAGAATGCCTAAAATTCAGTCAAAACACACCTATGAAGCAACTTTGTATAAGTCTACCGAGAGAGGAACCATTGTGTGCGCAAGTGATCCTTCAGGGGCTGTGGTGACCTTGATATCTGGTAAAGATAGGATTGAATTAGGACGAACACCTATAAAAAATTTAGAAGTCCTGGAAGGTATATATGATTTGGAGATATTAAAAAGTGGGTATGAAAGAAGAGTGATCAGAAATATAAAAGTAAACCCGAATAAATCAACTAAATTGAGAACTGTGAAACTCAAAAAGATATAGATATGCGTTTTGTTGTAATCTTATTATTATATATAGTGTCAATCAATGTCTGTATCGGACAAGATAACAGATATGCCCATTTATCCAGTGATTTTGTAAGGAATCAGCCACTTCGTCTTCCTGAAGACATGATAAAGACAGATTTGAATGGGGATACAATATCTGTATTGATAGTGCGTTCTGAAATAGACGATCTGACTTTTGATGGAAATGTCTTTGGTGAGCCCAAAAAGAACTATCTCGCAGATGGTATTGAATATCGTTTAAATCTTTTAAAGGGTAGCAAGGATATCAGGATAAGAAGTAATGATTTTCATCAGGTGGCTATTGATTTCCCATATCCAATCAGGAGTATGGAACTTTGGGAGGTCAACGTAAAAGGTGTCACTGCCCCCGAGATTCGAATTGCTGAGACAGGAGAAAATGACAATACGTATGCAGTGACTATATTCGCTGAGCCTTTTGTTCAACTTTATATAGACGAAGACTATACTGCAGGCTCCTATTACAACAATAATGAATATTTAAAGAAATTGGAAGAAGGTGCTCACTACATCACTTCCAAGTATAAGGATTATGAATATTCGCAGAAAGTGAATGTAAAAGAAGATGGTCAAGAGATTGATGCAAAGGTAAGTGGATCAGTGACTGTATACAATGCATCGCAAGTTGAATTCAAGTCTATTCAGAGTCCGGAAGCAAATTATATAAGTGGAGGAGGTAGAGATACGTACAATTATGATGGAATGTTGGGTAGATATGTGATGATTGGAAAATCAAATTCTATTTCATTTAGAACTGTAAAAAAAACGATTAATGTTGCACCTCGGACGCATCAAATATTTCGCTTAGATGAGATGGTGCGCTATGGATTTATTCTTTACCATGGAACTAATTTACAACCATTTGGTTTTAATCTATCAGGTTGTAAAGATTGGGGATTTTATCTGTCTTACTGTGCTGATGCTAAATCGAAGATAAACACAACCTATGGAGAATCTGATTTTTATGATTCAGATAATGGAAATCAGACTCATACAATACGGTCTACTTCAATGACTTTGTCTGCAGGACCAATCTTTAGATTATGGCATAAGTTATATCTTCAAATTGGACCAGGATGGGCCTACTATCTCAGTACGTCAAAACCAAAGGTTCTGACAGCAGATTATGAATATAAAAGTGGTTTGTCTTTGAATGCCGAGTTGCTTTTTAGAATTAAGGCATTTATGATGGGAGTTGGCTATATGCGTCAGTTCGTTAAAGATGCATATAATCCTAATATATCTAATCAGTTGTCTTTTTCTGTCGGAATTGCGTTTGGCTCTTGAATATTGTTAAGTATTATTTTAGAAGATATGAGAAATCAGTTATTGAATACATTGCTGTCTATTTCTATAATCGTTTTGTCTGGATGTACCATTGATGATGAATGTTTAGATCCGGAAATCGTTGTCAAGTTTGAAGAAGAAAGAAGATGGCATTTAGACAATGATTCATCCTTTGATGACACTACTAAAGATGATGAAGATAGTAATGATTATATTTTTGTCGATTTAGGTTTGCCATCAGGGACGAAATGGAGCATTCGAAATCTGGGTGCTTCATCAAAGGAAGATTATGGTAGCTATTTGCCATGGCTGGAAGCTAAGAATCAAATACCTGTCGGAATGACAATGCCTTCTTGGGAACAGGCGAGAGAATTGGTCAACTATTGTTCATGGCGATGGACTGCTGTTAAGCATGTATATGGTTATGTAGGACAAGGACCGAACGGAAACTCTATTTTCCTTCCTGCCGGAGGAATATTCTTTGATTACAGTGATATCTTAAATTATGAAGGAGATATGGGATATTTTTGGATTGATTATGATACTACGACTGAGTATTCACAGCACTTGTCTGCGGCTACCATTCTTTTTATGCAGTCTGCCGACGTTATACCTAAGATTAGTGGAGCGACCCAGGCATCTAACATTAATGTAAGATGTGTTAAAAAATAAGATATAAGGTTAGTTGTTCATTATAGCTTAATGGACAATATGGACACTAAATTCCTTGCATATCTCAGTTTTAATCTCTATCTTTGAAATCAGTTGTCTCCTCGATTCCGTCTACTCTGCGTATTTCAGGTTATCTTAAGCAGAATAATTATAAACAATATATTAGGACAAAAAAACCGAATATAAATATTATGACTAAATTTGATGAAGATGTGAAACAGGCCCTGATTGAGTTGGGCCTATGGAATGAAAACATCCATGAAGAAGATGAACTATGGACTTCATTCCCATCTCTTTGAAGGGAAGGGCAAATTTGAAGGAAATCTTGTTGGTTTGCAGTTTGATGTCCCCAAAAAGCTCGTTTCAGACTTTAAGGAAGTGATTGGGATTGGCATGAAGCATCTTGATGCTCTTTATGAAGAGTGGGATAATGTTTTGGCTGACCTCTTTGGGTGATCTTATATGAACACAGATGTTTTTAAGTATATTCGGTAAGATGTTTGCCGAATATACTTAGGACTGAATTATGAATACCCTGCGTCGGTTTTTATAAACAATTGAATTATATTATTTTGCTATGTATACATTTGATAAAATTATAGAGTCCTTGAAATTTATATGTAGGTATTATGAAGGATATGGAAGATCAGGCTTGAATGTTGCATTTGAGATAGAGTTATCAAGTGATTATTCGGAAAATAATCCTTTGGAAATTCCTTTTCTTAAAGTAAATCTAAATAAAGATGATACGAATGATGTTACAGAATATGGATTAACTATTGATTTTCCTTACGATGGAGAAAACGATTCAGATATTTTGCGAAAGTGTGAGGACATAAAGACTGATAAGTTTGGAGTGGACTTTAAATTGGTCACTTACAATGGCTATGAATTAAAAGCTTCCCTTGGCAATGATTTACAGATTGCTGCTACAATTATACAGTATTATATACTTAAATTTGCTAAAAATCAGAAATATGAACTTAAAGTAAATTATAGTTTTTCAATTTATCAACAAGGAAACATCTCTTCATTAATACGTCAGCAGAATATTACATCTTTTAAAGCTGTGAAGAATTTTCTTTTCGACTCCCTAAAATCTGAACAATCTTCTGAATCCCTTTATTTTGAAATTCTCAAAGCTAAGGATTTTAGCAACGCAAGAGATTTAATAGGAAACATTCTTATAGTTAAAGAGGATGAACATAATAAATATTTTGCTTATATAAGAATGGAAGAAGCTCTCGAGTATAATCTCGAAGATAGTCTTATTAGATTCGCAGAATATGAGAATAAAGACTGCCTTAACTATATAGGTCTCAACTGTAATAAATGGGAAGCACATATAAATTTCGCCTCCGACCAAATAGAAGACCTTACATATTTGATATCGGAGTTTTTCATAATGGTATATCCACACATGACAGATGATAAGATTATTGTTCGTATTCCATATTATAATCAAACACCCGTAAATCAATCTACAGTCAATTTGAATTTGTGTTTTTATCACGACGGAAGAGGTCCGAGCGAGAATGATCTTAAGATTGTCTCCCAATTAGGATGCTTCTACTGATTGCAGGTATAATAAAACTATTCAGCGAATGTCCGATAAGTGTTCAGACTGTGGGCACACGGAGCTTTTCATTCTGAATTTCTTATATAAAATTCTTGCATTCCTATATGGACAATATGGACACTAAATTCCTTGCATAGCTCGCGAATTCTCTCTAACTTTGCCATATGCAAATCTTCGCCTTCCAACCACTCTGCGGACTTCGCGTGTGCTCTGGTAGAACTGAAAAATGATTATTGAGAAAGAAATATTATAACTATCATGTCAAATTACACTGATTCTTACTCCAGCCTTGAGGAAGCACTCAAGGCTATGATGCTGGAAAAAATGCAGGCTCATAATATGATTGTGATGCTTTATCCCGCTGATGAAGATCTGAATAAGAGATGGGACGATGCCGGACACATGGTCGGCGTTTTTGCATCTTTTGTCGGAAAAGACGGTAATTTCTTCAACAGGATGAAGATCAATTCTCAGAACAAGAAGGCGCATGCCGAGTTCCGAAAATTCCTCATATCACTTGAGCCTTATCTTTGGAAACTACAATAGATGGATTTTAGATACTTAGATGCTGACGGCATGAAGTTTCTGGCAGGGATAGATCCTTACGCCGAAATCATTGACAAACTCAATGACATCATTGCCAACAATAATTTCAAACGTAATAATCAGCCTTCTTTGGAGATAAAGAATACATCCTCCGATGAGTCTGGGTCTGCATCGGAATACGTATGGAATATGCCTAAATTGAGAGTCACATTGCTTGAGCAGTCGGCTTCGGAACGCAATATAGTGTTTCAAGTGTGCATAGTTCTATATAATTGTGATCAGACGCGTAATGGAAAATCTGCCCTTGTCTGTATGCTGACTTCGAGGTTTAAGGAATGTTTTACAGCTGACAATTTTGCTCAATATTATGCTGTTCTATCAATGGATGTGACTACGGCAGCACGATTCATTACTTACTATATGAAGGTTTTTGGATATGAGGAGTCTTCAGATTACAGGATTGGAATGAATATATGGTTCACCTCAGGTGGGAAATCGGAATTGTATCTGTCGGAAGATGTCACTGTTCCTGAACCTCTTCGCCGTGCAGTGTCAAAACTGAAGGAATTGCATTTAGTTTATGACGATTGGATATTTATACGTTTGTCCGGACCGGGCGACAGGGAAACAAATAAATCAATGATTATACAATCATATGTTGATGAGGACGGATCTATAATTCTTGATTTCTCCAATTATGAGACTGATAGAACTGAAATCGAAAAAATACGCTCATACCGGAACTTTGATTGTCTGGACGTGTGGGCTGATAGCGATGGATATGTTGTCGGTCTCATTGAGGATGATTCGGAAGAGTCGCTACGTTTCATCACAGATTATTTCCTTTTCCAGAATCCCAATATAAGTAATGATGGGATTGTGGCTTCGCTTGATTTCAACTATTGCAGTAATTATGATCAGGAAGAAGCGAATGAAGGAGATGACGATACCTCGGATTTGCTTTACAGTTTCTATCCTGACGGAAGTGAGGAGGCTCATGAGAAACTGGCTCGTTTGCTTGATGAAGTAAAGAATATACATAGGTATTATGAACAAAAATGCGAAGAGGAGTACCAGACGCAAGTTCATGGTCTTACTCCCAATGGCGAGGATCTTGATTACAAGGCGTTTCGTAAAGCTGAGTCTTCTGAAGCTGTTCGGTATATATATAATGATCTGGGTTGGTATCATATAGAATATGGAGGAAGAAAAGCTCGTTTCTCTGATGAGAGTGGGAAGTTGGTGATGGAGATCAGTAGACAAGATTTGTCACGTATTTATTGTCTTAGTTCAAATGTAGTGGCTGTCTGTACTTTCTATCTCAGTCAAGAGCAGAAGGATGAATTTTATAAACTGTATTCCGACCCCAGAATTGGGACGTATGAATATGAAGCAGAAGATGATAAGGAACCTGCAGTTACAATCTGCCTTCCGGATGATGTAGAACTGGTCAGCAAATACGTGGCCTATTGTCTCATTTCCGTCGGCTACGATCCGAAACGTCTGAATTGCGAACTGAAGGTATGTCCTGCAATCCAGGATTAGACTTGGTAGGAATCCTCCTGGTTTTCACAACTCTTGATTAACTATGATGAAATGTATGGAACAATACGATAATATAACAGTGCATATGAACACTGAAGATATAAGGAAACTTGATCCAATAAAGCCATTCCCGATGGTGGTGGAGTCTTTGACTGAGGCAATTGCTTCTCTTTTACCCGGCGGCATTCCGACTCAGATCCTGAGATGGCCTTTAATAGGAAGGACTCGGACGACGAGGATGTGTTTGAATTTTTTCGCTTAAGCCTTCCTCGGATATTCGTTCAGTTGCTTGATTGGTCTCGACCAAGATTTCTCATCAGAATTGATATTCCTCGTTTTGATGTAGACCCATCAGGTGCTTTCTATCAAGAAAATTTTAATTCTTCTGCCTTTTGTGATTTCTTCATACCATTTACTTATGCGAGCGTACAAGGATACATGGCGGTATTTGAAGTCGATGTTTTGACTTTTGCTCGATTGATAACATATTATTTGATATTATTGGGATTTACTGAACCAGACTCTTTGCAGGTCAATAAGAATATGGATATAGGTCAGGGTGATATGTCGTTGGCTACCATTCCTGATGACTTGACGGTTCCTGAGACATTCCGAAGGGCGGTGGCGAAACTGTTGGAGTTGGATGTGCAGGAAGAAGACTCCATTTATCTTCGTCTTTCAGCCGGAGATTCAAAATCAGATAATAAATCAATGTTAATTCAAGCATGGAAAGAGGATGGAGATTTATTATTCAGTATGGAGCAGACGGTAGGTGATAAGGAGGATCTTGAACATAGACGCTCCTACCGCAACTTTGATTGTATCAACTATTATATCCATACTAAGATATATAAAGAGTTCATGAGCTTTTCGGATCCCGATTTTATGATGAGGTTTCTGACAGATTATTTCCTATTTATCTATCCAAATATCCGACAGGAAGATATAGTGACTTCTATTGTTTGCCTCAAAGAATGTTGGAACGACGACACAGATTACATTGAATACTTCTTTAATCCTGATGGAAACGATGATTCTCCTGAAAAACTTGAGGATTTCATCACGACCATGAAGAGTTGGCGATAATCTAAAGGTTGGTAACTCATCTTTCGCAAGCTCCTTTGTGTGAGTAGAAAATGAGCAAGAGAAAGATAACATGGAAAAGTCCTCTATGCTGAAGATCTATTGAAGATACATGAGGATCTGAATCTTTTTAATTGTTTTGATTTTCTTGATAAATATGTTGCAGATACCGTTGCCTCCATGCTGCTACGACTATAAGATATTTTCAACATCTACTTATATTTATTGGGTAGTTATAAAGATAATCATTTTATGTTTTCTTTAAGATTTAGTAGAATTTTACTTTCGGAATTGACTGGTTGTTTATATTGTGTTTAAAAAAGTTCTCAAGAATTATTTACTTAAAAAATTGATGAAGAGACAAATCGTCTTTGGGAAGAAGGTGTATTTGACCAAAAGTTTCTTGATGAATTGCGACATGAAGACCGAAGATCATCATTTTGATATTTTACGACAAGTATCTTTCCCAAAAGTTGATATATGCTCTTTAGATGACATAATGAACTATTTGATATAAATGCCCGTTTCAAATCAGCCATGCTTGGCGATCTCGCTGATATTGATCTTAATCTTTAAGGCATCCTAATGGCACTACCCAAATGCCGTCTTTCCTTTGATATGCGAATTCACCTGCGGTGAGCACCATCATAAATGAAGATGCGTCTTTATTGTTATTCTCTGCAAAATTAATAAATTTTAATGAGTCTTCCAAACAAACTTTAAGGGTTGGCTGAGTTTTGCTTTAAGGATTGGCTGGGTTTTCGTAAGGATTATAAATAATTTCAATAGAAATTGGCTATTATGTGGTCTGACGAAGAATGAGTTGGAAATCATTTGGAGATTTAGAGATAATTCATTAAATTTGCAGCAAAGT
>CAMWLX010000015.1 GCA_947175225.1 uncultured Porphyromonadaceae bacterium | reverse complement strand
TATAAGACTTATAAGATTCATCAATATAGGATCTAAAGTTCATTATGAATAAATTTCTAATTTTATCCTCTTTGACTCTCGCAGTCGCCTTCTCTTCCTCAGCTGAGATCAAGACTGTCAAAGACCACTTCAAAGACGACTTCCTTATCGGAGCCGCAATCCCGGTTCGCCACGTAAATGGACTTGACCCGAAAGCAGACTCCATCGTAAGCCTTCACTTCAACTCCATTGTGGCTGAAAACTGCATGAAAAATGGCGAAATTCAGCCCAAGGAAGGTGAATTTTTCTGGGATGATGCTGATAAATTTGTAAAATATGGTGAAGACCGCAATATGGCAATCATAGGCCATGCCCTTGTATGGCACTCTCAGCTTGCCCCATGGTTCCCAAAAGACAAAGATGGCAACGATGTAAGTCCGGAAGTTCTCAAGCAGCGCATGAAAGATCACATCTATGCCGTAGTCGGACGCTATAAGGGCAAGATCAAAGGTTGGGACGTGGTCAATGAAGCCATAGAAGATGATGGCAGCTATCGCAAGTCTCCTTTCTATCGTATTCTTGGCGAAGAATACATTCCTCTCGCATTCCAATACGCCCATGAAGCTGACCCCGACGCTGAACTCTACATCAACGACTTCTCAATGTTCAAGCCAGGCAAACGCGAAGCATACGTAAAGATTGTCAACGATCTAAAGAAGCGTGGACTGCGCATCGATGGTATCGGTATGCAAAGCCATATAGGTATGGACTATCCTGAGATGTATGAATACGAAAAGAGTATCATTGACTTTGCAGGCACCGGTTGCAATGTCATGATTACAGAACTTGACATGTCAGCACTCCCGACAGTCCAAATGAGCGCCGACGTTGGCTCAATGTTCCGCATGAAGCCTGAAGAGCGTCGCGAAGCTATGAAGAAATTCAACGTGTATCCCGACGGTCTTCCCGAAGATGTCAGCAAAGAATGGAACGACCGCATGGCACAGGTGTTGGCACTCTATAAAAAGCATGCCGACAAGATTTCCCGCGTCACTTGGTGGGGCACTACCGACGGCATGTCCTGGAAAAATGGCTTCCCAATCCCCGGTCGCACCGACTACCCCCTCCTCTTCGACCGCCAATACAACATGAAGCCCTTCATGCAAAAAGAACTCGAAAACTAATCAATTATTAATAAAGCCCTAAGTGTCTTTAAGCCCCTTAAAGCCCTTAGAGCCCCTAAAGCCCCTATAAAAATGCAAACTCCCGAAAAAAGATACCTCTTCCCGGCCGACTACATGGCCGACCCCAGTGTACACATCTTCAATGGCAAGATCTACATCTACCCATCCCACGACTGGGAATGTGAGAACGTAGAAAACGACAATGGCGACCAATACGTCATGAAAGACATGCACGTCCTCTCCATCGACGGCGACCCAATGACCGGAAAAGTGACTGACCACGGTAAAGCCCTCGACATTGCCGACATTCCATGGGCAGGCCGTCAGCTTTGGGACTGCGACTGCGCTGAGAAAGATGGAAAGTACTATCTATATTTCCCACTCAAGGATAAGAACGATATTTTCCGCATCGGTGTAGCCATTGCCGACCGTCCTGAAGGTCCCTTCATTGCTGAGCCTGATCCAATCCGTGGAAGTTATTCAATGGATATCTGCGTATTGAAAGATGGAGGCGAATATTACCTCTATTTTGGTGGTCTTTGGGGCGGACAGCTTCAGCGTTATAAAGACAACAAGGCCCTCGAGAGTGCATACCTTCCAGAGGGGGCAGAACCGTCGCTTCCAAGCCGTTGTGCGCGCCTGAGCAAAGACATGCTTCAGTTTGCTGAAGAACCGCGTCCCATCCAGGTTGTGGATGAAGACGGCAATCCTCTGCGTGCTGATGACCCACACCGCTTCTTTGAAGCATCATGGGTGCACAAGATGAACGGTAAGTATTACTTCTCATACTCTACCGGCGACAGCCATCTCCTCTGCTACGCAGTAGGCGACAATCCTTACGGACCTTTCGTATATCAAGGTGAAATTCTCACTCCGGTAGTAGGCTGGACCACCCACCACAGCATCATCGAGTATAACGGCAAATGGTATCTGTTCCATCATGACAGTGTACCCTCAGGCGGCAAATCATGGCTCCGTAGCCTAAAAGTCTGCGAACTGACCTTCGACGAAAACGGCAAGATCCAAACCATCGACGGCGGCGGCAACGCATAGCAGTTAGCAATCTCCGCATGCGTCCCGCAGTCATCCGTAACTGCAAAAATCAGTCCGAGGGGCTGACTATCTTGTTAACCCCGAGCGCAAGCTCGGGGTGACTAATACAAAAAAATCAGCGGCTCCGGAGGAGTCGTATTTCCACATACATCATCAAAAATGCATAAATCCCTTACCCTCCTTCTCTCTCTTATCTCCCTCTTTGCCTCAGCTCAACTCCCCAATATCGACTTCGTAACTCCGACTATAGTCAGAGTCAGATGGACCCCCGATGGCACTGTCACCGACAACGCCACCGGAGTTTGTGTATATCCTAATACCGAAGTCAAAGTAACTGAATCGAAGTCCGGCTCTATGACCATCTACCGTTCTGACTCGCTCGAGGTCTCGGTCGATGCCAAAGGTGGAGTGACCTTCATCGATCCAATAGCAAAGCGTATTCTCTTGAAAGAATCAGTAGACGTTCCAAGGAAATATGAGAAAGTTGCGCAAGAGAAGATCATCTACGATGAAGTATCTGCCCATATGGAAGAGACTGCCAATGGTAAAGTTACAGTTAAGGATATTCTGCGACGTGATACTCTTGGCATGAAGCAGCGTTTTGCCATTACTTTCGATATGTCTGCAAATGGAGCCTTATACGGGCTCGGACAGCAGATGGAAGATTATGTCAATCTTCTTGGCAAGACTCTTTATCTCACTCAGCATAATCTGAAGATATTTATTCCTATGATGGTTTCTACTGAAGGATACGGACTCCTTTTCGATGCTGGATGCTCCATGAAATTCGATAGCAAGGATAAAGGATCAGGTATGAAAATAGGGGAGACCTCATCAGGTTTTGAGACTACTCTTGAGATGGAAGCCGCTAACACTGTTGACTATTATTTCATCAAGGGTGCTATGCCGGAGAATGTTGTGGAAGGTTACCGCTATCTTACCGGCAATGTGGCTATGATGCCTCGCTATATGTTTGGATATGTCCAGTCGAAGGAGAGATATGTTTCTTCCGACGACATTATAAATACACTGAAGGAGTATCGACGCCGTCATGTGCCAATCGACGTGATAGTTCAAGACTGGAATTATTGGCCACAGGGTTGGGGATATATGAAGATGAACCGTGATTATTATCCTGACCCTAAAGCTCTTGCTGACTCTGTGCATGCACATGATGCTAAACTTATGGTCAGTATCTGGGCTAATCCTCAATATTGTCCCGAGGAAGAGGATTTCAGAAGCAAGGGTCTGATGCTTGAGCATTCAGTCTATGATGCTTTCAGTCCTGAAGGGCGTGATCTTTATTGGAAATATGCAAATGATGAGTTCTTCTCCAATGGTTTCGACTGTTGGTGGTGTGATAGCAGCGAACCTCTTGACGGGGACTGGAATCAGCTCCCCCAACCAGAAAATGGCGTTCCTTATTCTTGGGATAATCATGAGCGTCGTTGGCGTCTAAATGATGCGGTTCTGTCAGAAGCTTTAGGTGCTGAGCGTGCATGTCTATATTCTCTCAATCATGCTAAAGGCATATATGAGCATCAACGCGCAGAGACTGATAGAAAACGCGTAGTAAATCTTACACGCTCCTCTTTTGCAGGCCAGCAGAGATATGCCACTGCTTCTTGGAACGGTGACACTTATGCTTCTTGGGATTCTTTCAAGAAGCAGATTCCGGGAAGTATCAATTACTTTGCTTCCGGTAGCCCTTATTGGACTACGGATATCGGTTGTTTCTTTGTCAAGACAAGTCCACGATGGTTCCAGAAAGGTGAATTTCCTGAAGGAGTAAAAGATGATGCCTACAAGGAGTTTTATACTCGTATGTTCCAGTGGGGTACATTCCTTCCAATACTGCGAAGCCACGGAACTGAGACTCCGCGTGAAATTTGGAATTTTGGCGAGAAAGGCACTCCTTACTACGATGCTATCCTCGACATGATCAATCTCAGATACTCGATGCTTCCCTATATCTACAGCATGGCTGATGCACAGACACGCAGCGGCTTTAGCATGGCTCGCCCTCTTGCTTTCGACTTCCCGAAAGATAGAAAGGTGTATGATATAAAAGACCAGTATATGTTTGGCGACATAATGGCTTGCCCTGTGACCGATCCGGGTGTTGAGAATAGAAATGTATATCTTCCTGTGGGTTCAGATTGGTATGATTTCTGGACTGGTAAGAAATTGGTCGGAGGTCAACAAATATCATCCGATGCTCCCCTTAATCGTCTCCCCCTCTTCGTTAAAGCTGGCAGCATAATACCAACTACAGCTCCAACAGAATACTCTGCCGCTTCGGTTGGCAAACCCATTACCATCGACATCTATCCCGGCAACGATGCTGAGTTTACTCTCTATGACGATGATGGAGAAACTTACGACTTCGAAAAAGGGGAATTTACCCGCATCAAAATGAATTGGGACGATGCTAAAGGAGTGCTGACAATTTCAGACGCAGAAGGCACCTATCCCGAAGCTCCCAAATCAAGAAAAATGACCATCCGCAAAGCCGGCAAGACTAAGAACATAGACTACAAAGGCAAAAAAACAAAAATCAAAATATGAAAAAATCCCTGTTATCCCTGTCTTTTTTACTGGCTATGGCTTCAGCCGTAGCAGATAATCCCTGTGTCCAAACTAACTACACCACTGACCCGGCTCCCATGGTTCATGGCGATCGCCTTTACGTCTATACAGGTCACGACGAAAAAGGTGCCGACTTCTTCTGGATGCAGGAGTGGCGTGTATATTCCACTGATGATATGGTAAACTGGACCGACCATGGCTCTCCACTCGCTATAGAGGATTTCTCTTGGGGCGATGACCGTGCTTGGGCCCCACAATGTGTAGAACGCAACGGCAAATTCTATTTCTATGTGCCTCTTCATTCCAAACTTACAGGAGCAATGGCTATCGGTGTGGCAGTTGGTGATTCCCCGACAGGTCCTTTCAAAGATGCCATCGGAAAACCCCTTGCCGACGGAAGCTGGGATTTCATTGACCCAACTTGCTTTATCGATGATGATGGTCAGGCATATTTATATTGGGGCAACCCGACAATCTATTATGTCAAGCTTAACGATGATATGATTTCCTTCGATGGTGAGGTGCAGAAACTTGTTCCCGATGCTGCCGGTTTCGGTCCCGGTAAAGAAGTCCCTATGGAGCCGGGTAAAAAATATAATAGCTCATATACTGAAGGTCCCTGGTTCTATAAGAGAAATGGAAAATACTACATGCTTTATGCAGCCGGTGGCATTCCTGAACACATAGCATATTCCATGAGCGACAGCCCGACAGGTCCTTGGAAATATATGGGAACTATCATGCCGCAGAAAGACGAGACCGGTTCGTTCACAAACCATTGTGGCGTGACTGACTATAAAGGAAAATCTTACTTCTTCTATCACACTGGCAATCTCCCGGGTGGAGGCGGTTTTGGTCGCAGTTTCTGCGTTGAGCCTTTCGAATACAATGCTAATGGAACATTCCCTGAGATCCTCCCAACCAAAGAGGGTGCTCCCGCAATTGGAACCCTTGACCCATACAATAGGGTAGAGGCAGAGACAATGGCTTGGTCACAAGGGCTATCTTCACGTCAGAACGTAAAAGAAGGAGTATATATCTCCGATATCCACAACGGTGACTATCTGAAAGTTGCAAATGTAGATTTCAGAAACTTTAATCCCAAGACCTTCTGTGCATCAGCTGCCAGTGGCTTGCGTGGTGGAAATATTGAAGTGCATATTGACTCTGTAGATGGTCCATTGGTAGCAGATCTGAAAGTTCCCGGCACAGGAAGCTGGGAAAATTTCGCCTACATCGAAACCCCCACTCAGATAGATGCCACCGGAATCCACGACCTCTATCTCGTCTTCAAAGGCAGAAAAGGTCCCGAACTCTTCAACTTCGACTATTGGCAATTCAAATAACCGACTAGTTAGTAGGGACGCACGATCCGTTCGTCCCTACTAAAAATATATTCCGAGTCTCACTTTTGCGCAAAGCTGTTTCCGAAGCAAGCTTATGCTTGCTTACACAAAATCCCCAATTAAATGAAAAAATTTCACATCCTTCCACTCTTCCTTACACTAATCTCTATCTTTCCGACTAAGGCAAAGATAATTGATTATACAAGTGCAGATGGTCTCACATTTATTTATGTAAAAAATTTTGAAGAAAAGGCCCTTCCATTATTGACCCTTAAATGCAGTGAAATAAAATCATTAGTCTCTCCCTCCTACAATGAGGTAAAGTATGAGATGATTACAGGGAAAAAGAGAAATTGTTCAAACTCATATAGTGAGAGCAAATATCTTCTCTTAAATGGCGACACGCTTTTAGTAAGACTCTACGACGACGGCTTCGCCTGGAAGAAAAACGGCTCATCTAAAATCGAACTCCTCGACCCACAACATACTTGGCTCCAAGAATGGACCGATTGCTATGAAAATTTCTTCCCCAAAGACACGGTATATGCTGAAGGAAAACGAATAGGCTACCCCGCACTATTTGAATATAAAGATAGCATTTTCGGACTCCTTACCGAATCAGGTATCACCACAGAAGAGGCTGGAGTAAGCATGTATCCAATCGGAAACAATAGGTATGACCTGAAACCAGATGGTCCCGAAAACGGCGGTTGGCAGACTTTCATTGTCGGTACTCTCTCCGACGTCGTAGAGTCGACTCTCGTCACCGACATAGCGGCTCCTAATAAACTCGATGATACGTCATGGATCGAACCTGGTGTCGCTTCTTGGGTTTACTGGGCATACAATCATGGCTCCAACGACTATAACATCATTAAGAAATATGTCGACATGGCAGAAGAGCTAAAACTCCCGTATGTTTTAATTGATGCCGAATGGGATCAGATGAAAGATGGCAAGACCGTCGAAGAAGCAGTGGCTTATGCTATTTCAAAAGGCGTGAAACCTATGATATGGTATAACTCATCTGTTGGTTGGGTAAATGGTGCTCCGACACCAAAATACAGATTGAACACACCCGAAGATCTTGAAAAGGAATTTGCTTGGTGTGAGAAAATTGGAGTCAAGGGTGTCAAGATCGATTTTTTCTCTGGCGACACAAACCTTAATTGGAAGTTTATGGATGAGCTTCTTCAAGCTGGTGCCCGTCATCATCTCCTTGTCAACTTCCATGGCTCTCCACTTCCAAGAGGATGGCAACGCACCTATCCAAACTTCATAACTACAGAATCAGTATATGGGGAAGAATGGTACAACAATCTTCCTGTATTGACTAATAAGGCTGCTTGCCACAATGCGACTCTGCCGTTCACCCGCAATGTGATTGGTTCTATGGACTACACTCCATGTGCATTCACCGATTCCCAGCACCCGCACATTACTACAAATGCTCACGAGCTTGCTCTTACAGCTCTGTTTGAATCAGGTATCCAGCACCTCGCTGATCGTCCCGAAAGCTTCCTCGCACAACCCCAAGAAGTAAAAGATTATCTCACAAATCTCCCAACAGCTTGGGATAACACTATCCTTCTTGGTGGCTACCCGGGAGAATATGTTGTCATGGCAAGACAAAAAGGCGACAAATGGTACATCGCTGCCATCAATGGCACCGACACTCCGGTTGACCTAACCGATCTCGACTACTCCCGCCTCGGCATAAAAGGCTCTAAATTGAATATCCAACTCTTCGAGGACTCTCCTGCGGACAGCCACTCCAAATGGCAAATCTCATCTACTGCCACTCTCCCCACCACAATCCACCTCCAACCCCGTGGCGGCATAGTAATGGTAGCCACTCCAAATACACCCAAATAACCATATCAGGACGTATCCTCCCATACATTCAAAGATTCTAAAGGCATCCATAGGCTAACACCAATGAATGCCTTTTTAATTCCTCTCCATATGCTCATAAATTTCCTAAGCAATAGATTGTGGAGCGAACGAAGTGAGCACATCCAAAGCTTATGCTTGCTATGTTGACAAATTCTAACTCAAATGCGACAAATTCCAATGCTCTATTCCCCTCATCACACGTCAATGCGACATCTAAATGCTTGCTATTCAAATCAATATTATTAAAATTGCATTATTAATAATCATCTTAATTCCATAATTCATGAAAATTAAAAATCTAATACTTTCAATTCTATCTCTTGTCTGTATTGTCAAAGCTCAAGCTTCAGAAGATCTTACCCTTTGGTATTCAAAGCCGGCTGAAGCTTGGGTCGAAGCTCTCCCGGTTGGCAATTCGCGAATGGGTGCTATGGTATTCGGTGGCATCAACCGTGAACGCATACAACTCAATGATGAAACTTTCTGGGCTGGTAGCCCACACAACAATAATAATCCTGAAGGATTAAAGCATCTCCAGGAAATCCGGCAACTTATCTTCGATGGCAAAGAAAAAGAAGCAGAAAAACTGATTGATCAGTACTACATGACTCCCCATCATGGCATGTGCTACCTCACTCTCGGTTCCCTGTTCATAAACTTCAATCACGCAGCCGAAGCAACCGACTATCGCCGTCAACTCGACATTTCCAAAGCTATTTCTGAAGTGAGCTATAAAGTCGGAGATGCTACTTTCAAACGCGAGACTATTGCCTCTCTTCCTGATGGCGTAATTATGATAAATCTTACTGCCGACAAAAGCAAAGCCTTGAATATCTCCCTCGAATATGATACTCCAGAAGGTGGCACAGTCAAGATGAACGCCAAAGGGATGGACATTACAGTGCCAGGTCGTGAACACGAGGGTATCCCTGCGGGGCTTACAGCTAAATGTGGAATTCGTGTTAAAAGCAACGGCAAAGTTTTTGCAAAAGAAGGGATGCTAAATGTCGAGGATGCTGACTATATCACCCTTTACATTGCTTCGGCTACCAACTATGTCAACTACCAAGACATCAGTGGCAACCCCGAAAAGATAGTGGCAAATCTTCTAAAAAATGCAATGAAAAAGGACTATGCCTCTGCTTTGGCTGCCCACACTAATGCTTACAAACAGCAGTTCGACCGTGTTTCTCTAACTCTTCCTTCTTCCGGAGCATCCGATAAAGAGACCCATTTGAGAGTAGCCGATTTCAAAAACACTTACGATCCTTCTCTCCTCGCTCTTTTATTCCAATACGGACGCTATCTTCTGATCTCTTCTTCACAGCCGGGTGGACAGCCGGCAAATCTTCAGGGGGTATGGAATGAATCTAACTATGCTCCATGGGATAGTAAATACACTATCAATATCAATGCAGAAATGAACTATTGGCCTGCTGAGGTAACAAACCTTTCCGAATGCCACGAACCTCTTTTCTCTTTGATAGAAGATCTCAGCCATACCGGAGCTGAAACTGCAAAGACTCTCTATGGCGCTGATGGTTGGGTTGCTCATCACAATACAGATGCGTGGAGAGTATGCGGACCTATCGACATGGCTCAATATGGTATGTGGCCAAACGGTGGTGCATGGCTCGCAACCCATCTATGGGATCATTATCTCTATACAGGCGATAAGGAATTCTTGAAAAAATATTATCCTGCGATTAAGGGAACTGCCGATTTCTATATGTCAGCAATGGTGGAAGATCCTCGTACCGGCTATCTTGTGACAACTCCTTCGATGTCGCCCGAACATGGCTACGGAAGCAGTTGGATCACTGCCGGTTGCACCATGGACAATCAGATAGCTTTCGATGCACTAAATAATACCTTGAAATGTGCTGAAATTCTCGGTGAAGATGCTGAATATTTAGCGAAACTCCAGAATGCAATTTCAAAACTTCAACCTATGAAAGTAGGTCGCTACGGACAACTTCAGGAATGGAGCGTAGATGCTGACGATCCGAAAGACCAGCACCGTCACGTGTCTCATCTATACGGACTCTATCCTTCCAACCAAATTACACCCAATTCAACCCCTAATGCTTTCGTAGGAGCAAAGAATTCCCTAATCCAACGCGGAGATGCTGCTACCGGCTGGAGCATTGGTTGGAAACTTAATCTTTGGGCTCGGCTCCTTGATGGCAACCACGCCGACAAGATTATAAATAACTTTGTGACTCTCCTTCCCGGTTCTGCTGCGATTGACTATTCCGGTGGGGGAGAGGGACGCCTTTATCCGAATCTTTTCGATGCTCACCCCCCATTCCAGATCGATGGCAATTTCGGTTTCACCGCAGGTGTGGCGGAGATGCTCCTCCAAAGTCATGACGGAGCTGTGCAACTTCTTCCGGCTCTTCCCGACACTTGGAGCGAAGGTGAAGTCAAAGGTCTAAAAGCTCGTGGAAACTATACTGTGGATATGAGTTGGAATAAAGGTCAGCTTGCTGAAGCAAACATCCATTCCAATATAGGCGGAAAGCTAAGACTCCGCTCCTACGTCCCACTCGAAGGGGAAGGGCTCATAGTAGCTGAAGGTGAAACTCAGAATCCTCTATTATCTCCTGTAAGGATGGCGGATGCCGAAGTGAGCTCAGAAACTTCAAAGGCTTACCCACTCCTTCTCAAAGTCTACGAATACGACCTCGACACAACCCCGGGCAATACCTATAAAGTATCCCGCGCCAAATAATATATTACTCATATGAAAAAATCCCTATTCTCCCTGTCTCTTTTACTGGCATCGGCTTTAGCAGTTGCCCAAAATCCCATCTGCCAGACCCACTTCACGCCCGACCCTGCTCCCGTTGTAGTGGGCGACACCCTCTATCTATATACAGGCTGCGATGATATTTCAGCAGACCCTGACAATTTTGTGATGCGTGAATATCTATGTTTCACTACCACCGATATGGTAAACTGGACCCACCATGCTCCCGTTTTCAACAACGAAGGTTTCGGTACAAAAGACTGCGCGTATGCCGCCCAGATGGCATATCGAAACGGCAAATGGTATTATTACACCTCCACTTTTGGAATTCCTGTGCTTGTTTCAGATTCCCCTTACGGTCCTTTTACAAATCCATTAGGTGGAAAGAAATTCCTTATAAATTCCGAAGATACCAACTACAGTGGTCATGGCTGGGAAGATATCGACCCAACAGTCCTCATAGACGATGATGGACAAGCTTATATGTATTGGGGCAACAATGCCCTCTACGCTGTAAAACTTAATGAGGATATGATCAGCTATGACGGAGATATTAAGGTCTTTGAGATTAAGGATAAGGAAGCATTTGGTCCCGACTATGAGGAGGCTCCTTGGATTGCTAAGCGTGGCGACAAATATTATCTCGCATATGCATCTTTCTGTCCGGAAGCTACCGACTGGGCTTGGGCTGATTCTCCGCTCGGACCTTGGAAATATGGCGGTCAGCTGATGCGTGCATTTGAGCATGGAGGAATGGGCAATCACACCGGAATGTGCGAGTATAAAGGCCAATGGTATTTCTTCTATATGGATGAAGGTCTCCCTACATCCCATAGCAAGCGTCGCACCACAAGCATTATCCCTTTTGAATTCAATGAAGATGGTTCTCTCCCTTATATGCATCATGACAAGAGGGGAGTGCTTAAAAGCGCAAATCCATTAAATCCCTATGTTCGTCAGCAAGGTGAGACAATAGCTTGGGAGGAAGGCATCAATATCGGCTACGACAACATCGATTGTGTGTATGTGACTGAAGTTGACCCCGGCGACTATATCAAGCTCCGTGAAGTAAATTTCGGCGAAGGTGCTAAAAATTTCACAGCTCGTGTGCGTAACGGCAAACCCGGATCAAAAATCGAAGTTCATCTTGATGCTCCCAACGGCGAACTCATAGCCACTCTCGACGCTTCTTCCGGCAGCGACTGGACAGAGAAAAAAGCAAAAACTATTAAGAGAGACGGAATCCACGACCTCTATTTCGTCTTCGTCGGCAATGGCTCCGACCTCCTCCAATTCGATTCCTGGAAATTCAATCAATAATGTAACAATGAATAATATTTCAAAATTAATTTTGGGCTTAGCTTTGGCAGCTGTTCCGTTGTGTGCTAATGCCCAATCGGTACTTTATAGTAACGAATTCCCATTGCAAGACGTAAAGCTGCTCGACAGCCGCTTTAAGGATGCAATGAACTTAAACGTAGAAACCCTTCTCAGCTACGATGCCGATCGCTTGCTTGCACCATATTTCAAGGAAGCCGGTCTCGAGCCCAAAGGTGCTGATTTCTCTAACTGGGCAGGTCTTGACGGTCATGTTGGTGGACATTACATCACGGCTCTTGCCATCCACTATGCTGCCACCGGCGATCAGCGTCTGAAAGATCGTTTGGATTACGTCCTTTCTCAGCTTGCCCTCTGTGCGGCTGCTCGCAATGATGGTTATATAGGAGGCGTTCCTAACGGCGATGTACTTTGGGAGGAAATTCGTAAAGGCAATAGTGGAAAAGTTTGGGATTACTGGGTGCCTTGGTATAATGTCCACAAGATGTATGCAGGTCTTCGTGACGCATACGTCTATACCGGATCAAAGGTTGGCCTGAATCTTTTCCTAAATCTCTGCGACTGGGGGGCTAACCTTATTTCCAATCTTTCTGATGAGCAGATGGAAGGAATGCTCGGAAACGAGTTTGGCGGTATGAACGAGGTCTTTGCAGATGCATATGCTCTTACAGGAAATGAAAAATACCTTAATGCTGCAAAGCGATTCACCCATCATGCTCTATACGATAATCTTCACAACGGTCTTGACCGTCTCGACAATATGCATGCCAATACTCAGGTGCCAAAAGTAGTGGGTTATCAGCGTGTGTCAGAGGTTTCAGGAGATGAAGAATACCATAAGACAGCCGATTTCTTCTGGGATACAGTGGTCAACAACCGCTCCCTCTCCTTCGGTGGCAACAGCCGTCGCGAGCATTTTGCTTCAGCAGCAGATGCCAAAAGCTATGTTGACGACCGTGAAGGCCCGGAATCTTGCAATACCAACAATATGATGAAGCTCACCGAGGGCTTGTTCCGAATGAATCCTGATGCAAAGTATGCTGATTTCTATGAGCGTGCTGTCTACAATCATATCTTATCCACTCAGCATCCTGAGCATGGCGGTTATGTCTACTTCACTCCGGCTCGCCCCGGTCACTACCGCGTATATTCCCAGCCTAACAGTGCGATGTGGTGCTGTGTAGGCACAGGAATGGAAAATCACGGTAAATACGGACAGTTTATCTACACTCATGATGGCGACTCCCTGTGGGTCAACCTGTTTATCCCCTCAGAACTCAACTGGAATGATAAGGGAGTAAAACTTACCCAGACCAACAATTTCCCACAGGAAGAGGCTACTAAATTGGTAGTCAATGTTGAAAATCCAAGTACTTTCACATTAAATCTCCGCCACCCGGGCTGGTGTGTTAATCCGGAAGTCAAGGTCAATGGTAAGAAGATAAATGTCAAGTCTAATCCTTCATCCTACATTGCTCTCAATAGGGAATGGAAAGATGGCGATGTAGTAGAAATGTCGTTGCCAATGCATGTGGAGGTAGAGGAATTGAATTATCTCCCAAGCTATGTCAGCATTGTGAGAGGTCCGATAGTTCTTGGAGCTCGTCTGCAATCTGACGTCCCAATGCCGGGTCTTGTAGCCGGTGACCATCGTTGGGGACATATTGCCGGAGGTCCATTGGTGTCAGTTTTTGATACCCCACTCCTGATTGGCAATAGAAAGGATATCGTAAAGAAACTGAATGCGCTTAAGCCTGACGCTGCAGGAGGCGTAACTTTCACTACAAACGGTATCTTTGAAAATG
This sequence comes from uncultured Porphyromonadaceae bacterium, assembly GCA_947175225.1. Taxonomy (GTDB): domain Bacteria; phylum Bacteroidota; class Bacteroidia; order Bacteroidales; family Muribaculaceae; genus Lepagella. The sequence goes on along the minus strand of CAMWLX010000015.1, from coordinate 7,396 downwards.
GAGGTAAAAGTGTAGTTCTCGAACCGTTCAATGGTATTCACGACTCCCGATATACTCTCTATTTCCTTTCGATGTCTCCAAAGGAATATGCGGTGTATCAGCAGGATGCCCGTAGAGATGAAGAAATGAAACTTGCTCTTGATGCACGCACTGTCGATGCTGTCAACACGGGTGAGCAGCAGCCAGAAGCCGACCACCAAATGAAGTCGAATAGATCTGCAAGCGGCAATTTCAACGGTGAGCCGTGGCGCGACGCTTCCAACGGAGGATTCTTCTCTTATATTATGAACACCGGCGATCGCGACGACCTGACTCTAAGAGTAAGATACTGGGGCAATGAAAACGGCATAGGAAATATGTCGATTCTCGTAGATGAAACTACTCTCGCTTCAGTAGACAATGTAGGCAAATGGAACAAAAACGGTTTCGTAGAAGAGGAATATGCCATCCCTGCAGATCTTGTAAAAGGAAAGAAGACAGTAAATGTCAAATTCCAGACCGACAAGGATAAAGCATCCGGCGGCATCTACCACATACGCCTACTACACCCATAATTATAGAAGGGAGGCTTCTCAGCCTCCCCACCAAGTCCTTGGGTAAAAAGCATGCATCATTAAGCATCTAAATTCAAAAATAGTCTTAGCTCATCATATGCTAAGACTATTTTTTATTCTCAATTCTCAATTCTCAATTAAAAAATTAATTCTTCCGATTCTCCACATCATCATTATCAATCGACTTATTAGTCTTCTTCACCGAAGCATTAAGTGACCCAAATCGATAGCTGGCAGTGATGCTGAAGTTGTTGGCATATCTATAATTATAATATCTATTGTAGCCCGTATATCCGGTATTGCGTGGACTCGAATCAGAGATGCGTACCCGGTGTCCGAATGGATTCTGAATGTTTAATGAAACATTGAGGCGTTTTTCTTTCAAGAATGCTTTCTGTAAGTCAAAACCATAATACATCTGGTCTGATATTCGTGTATTGTCGATCGAATACAAATCAGGTGTCGATCGATAGACTTGTACGTGGCCCGATAAAGCAATATCCCATGGCAGCTGTTGGCGAACTCGGAAGAAAGCGTAGCCGCCCCAGCCTTCTGTCGATATGTTGAGCGATGAATTTGACCTGTGTGAATAATTGAGGTTGGCGTTCAGCATAAATGAAGTTTTGGTCCATGGAGTATAATTCATCCACATTGAAACATTAAACCATTTATTATGTCCTGAATTAGCATATCCCGACTTTATGATGTCTCCCGGCAGCAACTCCTGCACGGAGATTACGGCATTGTTCATGAAGCTATAGGATGTCCCTAAGTCAAGGCTGAATTTGCGTCCTATCAAATTGTAGTTTAGGTTGAGCGACTGAAAGCGCGACGAACCCAAGTCAGGATTTCCCGAAGATATAGAAGTTGGCGTTTCTACAACAGCCGGATTCAGCTGGCTGATACCCGGACGGTTGATACGGGTTGAATAAGATAGCTTCAATGTGTTGGCATCATTGATATCATATGAGATGGCTGCATTAGGCACCCAATCGTTGAGATTGCTGCTGAAAGGATCATTGCTCCCGTCCCTATACTTTGCAGCAAGACGGGAATACTCATATCTTAAGCCTGCTCTCGCTCCTATCTTTTTCCATTTCAGGCGATAATCGAAATAGAGTGCAAACACTTGTGTATTGTGAATGAAGTCTGAATGTTGTTGCTGATAGTTGAAATAGTCCTGGTCATTGATAGAATGATTATTTCTATTGATATATTTCAGACCCACGTCAAACTTATTGATGTCATTGATCGGGCGTGTCCAGTCAAACTGGCCTGTATGCTCAATGAAGTCAAGAGTAAAGTCATTTGATGTGCCTGTATAAGGCACCGGCATATTCAATTCGTCTTCATACTCAGAAATGCTATGCTGCTTCTGGTTGGTAGAAGACACTCTGTAAGACAATGTCAGAGACTCTCCCTTTTTGCGGGTAGATCGCTGATAATTGAAGCTTCCGTCTATGTCGAAATATCTATTAGGATCAGATTTATAATTGTTATAATATGAGTATATGAGATTGCCGGTGCCGCTGGTCATGGAGTTAAATCCAAAAGAGTTGCTCTTAAGGGAATAAGTATAGCCATTGAATTCTGCGGTGATGAGGTTGAGCGTATCTAACTCAAGGCTCCCTTCCAATCCGAAATATCCTAAATTTCCATTACTGGTGCCTGAACTTTCGGAACGCATTTCATTTCCTGAATCCTCATATTTCATAAGCGACTCAGATTTGTATTTTTGTCTTCTTTTTGATATGTTGGAATATCCGCCATACACCGATAGGTTGACTTTGTCTATCTGGGTCTGCAGCCATGCGCTTCCTGATGGATATTCGTCATATCTCGAATAAGTGAGCCTGACATTCCCCATTACTCCCTTGATCACGGTATTCTCCATCGTAACGATATTCAGGATAGCCGTAGTGCCTTCTGCATCTTCACGAGCTCCCGGATCTGTGATCACTTCAATCTTTTTTATCATTGAGGCGGGGATTGCCTTGAAGATATCTTTGGCATTGCGCGAGAATGAGTTGTTGGGACGCCCATTTTTGTATACCTTGAAGTCTGTTGAGCCTTTAATCTTGATTGTTCCATCAGGGTCGACGCTGACAAGAGGCACCTTTTTCAATATTTCATCAAGCTGGGAGGTCTTTGCTTCATCATCAGCTTGCACATCATAGCCGATGCGGTCTATTTCCTTAGTGACAAGTGGGCGCTGAGCAGTGACAGTCACTTCCTGAAGAAGATTGCTCTGTTCTGTCATGATGATTTTTCCCATATCGACCGTCGGATACTCTTCAGTGACGGCAATATCTTTATAGAAGTCTTTCTTACCGAATGAAAGTATATTTACTCGATATCCACCGGCTTGTGGAAGCTTGAGGCTGAATGTCCCATCTTCAAAGGATGTCCCGGTTACTTTTGGTTTCACCGTGTCAGGAAGAAGATAAACTCTTAATGTAACGAAACTCTCCGGCTCTCCGATTGAATCGCATACCAATCCTTTGACACTCAGAGTCTGGGCGAATCCCGGAAGTGCAAAAGCTACTGCTAACAGCGATATCAAGTTCTTGCTGAATCTTGTCATTGTTTTTGGGGTTAGATATGTTAAGTGCAATATTTACAATAAAGACGTATGTTGCTTAAATATCTTACCAAAAATTACTGTCATTATATCTTTTTTAACAATAATTATGCTTCATTGCACTTAATGTATCTAAATTATCCCTTTGCTTCTTGCGTGCCTTTCCGTTTTGTTGCAGCTATGTAAATCATCGAAAATATTCCTAAGAGTATAGTCATGATGGTCTGTGTGCTCCATGCTACTATTGAGAAGGCTGCCGCATCAGTATGCCCTATTCCATAAAGCATAAGTGCATACATCACTGCTATGTTCCATGGTCCAAGACCCCCGTTGCTCGGAATCGCCATACTGAATGAGCCGAACACAAATGCCACCAATCCCGGAAGTAACCCGTAAGCATATCCGGGATGGGTCAGTAATTCTCGGGTGAAGGGGAATGCAAAGAATACGAGATATATCTTAAGGAAATAGCATACCCATATGGCAATTGTGAGGAAAAGATATGTCCATCTCCCTTCCATCGTGAATATGACCTTGAATCCCTGCCACATTCTGGAGATACTGAGGTTGATACCCTTGAAAAATTTCGAGTCTTTGTATTTTAGGTCGCAAAAAATGAAAATAATGGCTGCTATCCCTATTCCGGTCCATAATTCCCACTTCGAGAGTATGTTTTCGATATCGCGTCCGAATGAATATTGATTGAAGAAATGTGTAAGTGCCGGATTTGCCACAATAAGAGCCAATCCAAGCAGCAAGACTATCATGACGAAGTCGGAACTGCGGTCAGCAAGATCAGTGCCCACTACAGTCGATAATTTTGCTTTCTCGCGTCTCACCACATAGACACATCTCCATGCTTCTCCGAGATATGGCACAAGAAGGTTGATTGCATACGCTGAGAAGATTGAGACGCTTTCAGAAGTGGCCGACATCCTCGGAATCCCTGCAGCACGTAACTGGTAGCCCCATCTGATGCCTCTTATGGAATAAGAAAGCATGGTCAGCAACATTACTAAAAGAAGCCACCAATAGTCGCAATCATGCGACGTGATGCTCCAAACCTTATGGAAATCCACCTTCCGCGACATCCACACGATCATCGCAGTAGATACTCCTATTGGAACAATTATTTTGAGTATCTTCTCAATAGTATCTTTCCATTTCCCTTTATCGGGGGTGGGGTTGGTTTTATTGTTTTCGGTAATTTCACTTGTTTTCATAGTCTGCCGTTTTCTATTACAACCGACTTCGCCAACGGTAGGTTTAATCAAATGTCATAGAAACGATCCAAGAGCTCCCTTCTGTATGTCTTTGAAATCTTGATTTCCGTGATGTTGTCGAGTGGAGGAAGGAGCATGCAGTCATTGCCGTTAATAATGCCTATATAGCGAACGTTCACTATAAACTGCTTATGTGTCCTCACGAAGTCAGGTCCATAAGCCAGGATGGTCTCAGCAGTCGTCTGGCGTTTAAGGATGATACGTTTCAGATTATAGAATACGCATTCCCATATCTTCCTGTCTGAAATATAGCGGAAATATACAATGTCAGCAGGATTTACGATTACTTTGGAGTTGGTCACTGATGTGATAGAAAGCAGACGCGATCCACTGTGGCTCCCCAAATGAAGATTAGTGGTGTCATGATGCTGAAGTGGTTGCTTTTCATACTCCACAGGCTTCTCACTGCGCAGTCGCTTTATTACGAGGTCGAGTTCTGATGTCTCGAATGGTTTAAGCAGGAAATCAAATACCCGTAGCGAGAGTGCATCATGTATGTAGCGTTGATAGCATGTGTGGAATACGACCCTCGTGTTTTCTGGCAAATGCGTTTCTTCAAACCACGACAATCCATTTCCTTCCGGAAATTCCATATCTAAGAATATTATATCCGGTCTATGTTTGGCTATCAGGCTTTCCCCGTCATTCAGAGATTCCGCTATGCCGCAGAGTTCAATGTCCTCTCGTTTTTGTAGTGCGTCGGCAAGAATTTTGGCACTTGGAAGATAATCGTCGATTATGACAGCTTTTATCTTTGGGTTGTTCTTATCGTCATTCATGGTTTAAGATTGTTGGGCAAGGTAATGATGGCATTATATCCTTTGATGCCGTCTTGTTCGGCATCAGTGTCTAAGTTGAATGTGGTCTGTTCTCTGTTATGTTCGTTTATAAGGCGTATGGTCTCTATCAATACCCGTAGCCCGGTGCCTCCCTTTTCAGCATTTGAAGGAATAGGCCCTAAATTATTGAAAACACTTACTGTGATTCTTTTATCATCAGATTTTTTGACTGAAATATAGAGTTTTCTTTCTTCTCCGGCCTCAAGCGTAGTAAAACCATGTTTGAAAGCATTTTCTACAAGAATTTGAAGAGTCATTGCCGGGAAATTGAAATTGGTGTCGATCCCTTGTTCGATACTGAATTTGTATTCTAATCGGTTTCGGCCATTGTCTCCGATCACTTTAATGTAGTCATCTGTAAATTTCAATTCCTCTGCAAATGGAATAAGGATTTCAGAAGCAATTATTTGCTGACGTCTGATAAGATGTACTAATGCATCGAGATGAGAAGGCTTCCCGCTTTTTTCGTTATATAGCTCATGATTGAGCGCATTGTAGATAAAGTGTGGTGTGATGCGGTTGCGAAGATTTTCTTGGCGAAGGCTGATGATCTTATTCATCATTTGCTCTTCTCGGCGCTTGATATTTCCACGCCTGATGACAAAAATCAGTATGAGAGCTACGATTATGGCAGTTGCGATCGCTATGGCAGCCATAAGCTTGTAGATATGTGCCTGTTGGCGGTTATTGCCGGCTTCAAGGTCAAGGATACGGTGGTCGCGCTGATATTGAGCGTTCATGACCGATATTTGCTGGCTAAGTTTGTAAGACCTCAGCGAGTCATCCAGCTGGTCATAGCGGCATCTCGTAGCATATGCGAGTCGATAATTCCCTACATTTTGATAAAGATCTTCCATAGCTTTCAGGCGTGCAAGATGCTGCTCCAGTCTTAGAGTGTCGGCTTCCGGATGCTCTATCGCCAGATTGATTCCTTTTTCATATTCCCCTTTTGCCGCTGCCGCTCTCATTTGAAGGGTATGGATATACGACATGACCATGGGGTTGGGTTGCTCCTCTGAAAAATATTTTGCTGTGGAGTCGAGTATCTCAATTGCTTTTGAAGTGTGCCCAAGTCTTAAATAGGAATCGGCGAGATTCACGTCGGTAAACATAGTCTCCCACCTTGCTCCCGACACTGAGTCGAGCATGTGTCTAAGGCGATGGAACACTTGGTTTGCTCCTTCGTAGTCTTCTCGGTAATAATGGTCGTTGCCATACCCTGTCAGGGTGTTGAATTTATCGTATTGGCTCATAGTGTCGAAAATACTCATCGATTTTTCCCACCATAAAGCACTGTTGTCGAAGTCGCGCATATCTGTAAATACGGCTGCTATCCCGTTGTAAAGTGGAATGTAGTGTATAGGCTCCAATCCAAGGGAATCTGCCGTTGTGATAGCCCGGTGATAGTATATGGCGGCACTGTCGAGGAATGCTGCCATTCGCATAGCGTTTGCGTAATTTCCATATGCTTGAGGCAGGTCTTCCCGGATGCCGGATAGCTCCACATTGTCTACGGCTTTGCGCAAATACAATGCCGAAGAGTCAGGATTGAAATAATATTGGTCATAGTATGCCCCGTGGGTCTGATAAGCTTTAGCAAGAACCTTTGCCCTTTCTTTTGATGGTTTCTGTCGTTCAAGCCATGCTATAGCAGAGTCGGCGGAAGCAAGAACGAGAGGGGGATTGCCTTGATAATATGCATTTACCCCTTGTTGCACCACAGCTTCACTCCATAGAAAGGAATCCCTGTTGGCTATAGCTTTCCTCTTAAGATCATTTGTCATACTTAAGGCTTTGTCCATATTCCCAGCCCTAAGAGCGTCGGTGATTTCTGTTATTTCTTGATTGGTCCTGATTTCATCGTTGGCATTTTTGCATGCAGAAAATGCTGTCAGCATAATGGCCGACATGAGCAGCAAAATTATTTCGGTCTTATTGACGGTCAGTGTCATGTAAGTGTCTGAAACGTTGATTGTGTTTGATAATTTGTTTAGATTGCAAAATTAATCAATTTTGTTGATTTTTTTATTGTTGATTGTTCAAAATTGACGAAAGTGATATAATATTTTTGTCGGTTTAGTAGCTTTTTTTGGCAGCTTACCACGTTTAATTGGACTCTTGGATAAAAAATGCAATTTT
>CAMWLX010000014.1 GCA_947175225.1 uncultured Porphyromonadaceae bacterium | reverse complement strand
TTTAACTCTTCATTGTATATTTTTCAATTCGTAAATAAGTTTAAACAACTTCAATTCGTAAATAAGTTTAAACAACTTCAATACTCAACAATATGAAAAAAAATCTAATATCTCTTACTTCCTTGATGGGACTGTTTTTTATAGCTATGACAGTTTTCCCGTCAAAAGCGGAGGAAAAAGTCTCTGTCAAGTTTTACACCCCGGAAATCGTCAGGATTACTAAATACCCTGATGGCGCAAAGGCCAACGATAGGGAATCGCTTGTGGTGATAGCAAAACCCGAAAACGTGAAAGTGACCGGGACGATTGACGATAATGTCAAAGTTTACAAAAGTTCAGCACTCAAAGTCGTGACTGAAAACAAGACAGGCAAAGTAAGTTTCTACAAACCAGATGGCGAACTCCTCGTCTCCGAGGGGAAATACGGTTTCACTCCTATTACTGAAGGCATCGACAAAGGCTCCTATAAAGTGATGCAAAGCTTCGCCCTCGAAGCCGACGAACCTATCTACGGCATAGGTATGCTCCAGAATGGCAAGATGTCGCAACGTGGCGAACACCGCCTCATGCAGCAGTCAAATCTTGAGGACTTCGCCCACTTCTTCCAAAGCATAAAAGGATACGGCATATTTTGGGACAATTATGCTCCCACAAATCTCAACGACAACGAGACTCTCGAACTTGAAAGCCAAGTTGGCGACCTTGTAGATTATTACTTCATGTATGGAGGCGATGCCGATGGTGTCATTGCCGACATCCGCTGGCTGACCGGCAGCGTCCCCATGATGCCATTATGGACCTACGGTTTCCACCAAAGCCGCGAACGCTACAAAACTCAGGATGAACTTCTCGAAGTTGTGAATAAATACCGCGAACTTGGAGTTCCATTCGATGGTATTATACAAGACTGGCAATATTGGGGTAGCAACTACACCTGGAATGCCATGGAGTTTATAAACCCTGACTTCAACCGTGCTCAGGAAATGATCGACAAGGTCCACGACAACAATGCCCACATCAGCATCAGCATCTGGCAAAGCTTCGGTCCGCAGACCAAGCAGTATAAGGAACTGAAAGATAAGGGTCTTCTTTTCGATTTCGAGACATGGCCTGAATCCGGACTTACGGAATGGCCTCCACGCCGCGACTATCTCTCCGGTGTCCGCGTATATGATGCCTACAGTTCCGAAGCACGCGACATATATTGGAAGCATCTGAAGCGTCTCCACTCTATGGGAATCGACGCATGGTGGATGGACTCAACCGACCCCGACCACATGCAATATAAAGACTCAGATCTTGATCAACCTTCAGCTCTCGGTTCCTACCGCTCTGTACGCAATCTCTTCCCGTTCATGTGTGTAAGTGGTGTAGATACTCATCAGCGTGCCGAAGACAAACAAAAACGCCCGTTTATCCTCACTCGATCCTACTTCACAGGGCAGCAACGCTTCGGTTCGCAGTCTTGGAGCGGCGATGTAGGGAGCTCTTGGCAAAACTTCCGCAATCAAGTGCCTCTCGTGCTCAACCATACCCTTACAGGCAACCCCAATGTAAATACGGACATAGCAGGTTTCTTCTCAGGAAGTTATAACAAAAACTGGGATCCGACATCCGCTGCCAAGAATCCCCAATTCCAAGAGCTGTCAGTCCGCTGGATGCAATTCGGGCTTTTCAATCCTATGATGCGAAGCCACGGGGCTGACTCATATCGAGAATTGTACTATTACGGCAAAGCCGGAGAACCCGTATATGACGCTCTGCTCGATGCAATAAAACTTCGTTACCGTCTGATGCCTTATATCTACAGTACTGCACGCCGCGTAAGCGCAAACGACGACAGCTTCATGCGTGCTCTCTTCATGGACTTCAAGGATGACAAGAACACGTGGGACAATGGCAGGGAATTCATGTTCGGTCGCAACATTCTCGTTTGCCCGGTATTGGATCCCCTCTATACGGAAGAGAAAATTGTCAAGACCGATGAAATCAGTGGTTGGAATAAGCAGGAAGTGACTCTCTCAGAAGAGGGGTGGCCCGTGGTGGATTGGACTCTGAACAAGACCTACGAGGTGTATCTTCCAAAAGGCACTGATTGGTATGACTTTTGGACTGGAAAGAGGTTAGCCGGAGGTGAGACTGTAAAGGCCGACGCCCCTCTCGCATATTCTCCACTATATGTGAAAGCCGGAAGCATAATCCCTCTTGCTGAAGATATGCAATACACGTCTGAAAAGCCATGGGATTTTCTCACGCTCAATGTTTATCCGGGCGCCAATGCCGAATTTGTGCTTTACGAAGATGAAGGCGACGGTTTCAACTATCTTGATGGCAAGTTCACCAAGATTCCTATGAACTGGAACGATAAGGCTAAGACTCTCACAATTGATGCCCGTAAAGGTAGCTACGACGGTATGCTCCGGACGCGCACCTTCAAGGTGGTCCTCCCCGATGGCACTTCCAAAGAAGTCAAATACACCGGAAAACGTCTCACGGTGAAAATGTAATTATAGCCCACGCTAAGCCCGGAGGCAGCTTTCCACAACTGTGACAAAAGTTGTGGAAAGCTGCCTCCGGGCGCGTATTGTAACGTCTAAAGAAATAGGGTTTAGGATACTGCAGTTACAAAAAATAATATATCTGAGACGAATTTGAAATTCTAATGCCAACTCTTTATGTCTTTGCGACAAATATGTAAATATTCTTTCGTTGTTTCTAATTAATTTTGCAACATTAATCGAAACATCATGAAGGCTACGAAAATTCAAATCATCTGTCGCATTTTGCTGCTTTCGCTTGGCTTACTTAGCGAATCTGATGCTGTCGCTATCAACGACATCTCGGTTCGCCTCTACGACCAAAGAAAAGTCCTTGCAGGCAATTACTCGTCGTTTTGCAACGATCGGGATGGCTTCCTGTGGGTTGGAACCGACGCCGGGCTTCTCCGATTTGACGGCAACCATGCCGACCTTTACCGAAATGATGAGCGCGACTCGCACTCGATAAGCGACAATAAGATTGTAAGTCTTTATTCCGACAGCAAAGGAAGGACCTGGGTCGGCACGGTAGATGGCCTTAACCTATACGATGAAAATTCCAATTCTTTTCGCCTTGCAAAATTGCCCGGAATGGCGCTTAACGGCTATGTCCGTGATATGGCTGAATTTCCCGACGGCAGATTGTTGTTTCTTGTCTCCGGTATAGGCCTTTTTACTGTCGACATGAATTCGATAGAGTCTGATGAGCCGGTAATAAAGGTGGATCCTATTAAGCTCTCTTTTGACGACGGGACAAGTCTCAGCCGAATGATCAGTGTTGACAATAATGAGATATTTTTCACGACTGTAGGAGGATCTGTCTGCCGCTTGAATCCCGATTGCAGTGTAGAGCTCCTTGCTAAGATTGGGGCTAATGTGTCGAAGATTTGTTGGCAACCGGGCGGCTCCTTAATCCTTTCTTCCCAATATGAGCTTTTTCGTCTTGACCTTAATTCAAGGGCTTTGACTACGCTCAATATAGTCGGAAAAGAAAGGATAAAAGTGACTGAAATTTGCTCTTCCGGCGATGTGACATATATTTCGACAGCCGGCGACGGTCTGTGGGAAGTGAAACACAATGCTACGAATATTCAACGTGCCAATAGATTCACTTCTTCCAATATTGAACTTTCCTCCCTGAAAATTGGAAGTGTCTATGTCGATCATCTTGGGAATTTGTGGATGGGTTGCAACAATAAGGGATTGGCTATGGCTCCGGCGCATAAAGGAACTTTTTTTATTAAGTCTCTCGCCAACATCCTTCGTGAGGAAGGGGGTGCTGAATTGACTTCCATGTGTGTCATTGACAATGTCATAGCGTTTGGTTTAAATAATGGGAAGGTTGTTTTTTTCGATGACGATGGTGGTGTCAGGAAAATAGTTGTGTCGCAGGGTGCGCCGGTGACTTCTTTGAGCAAGTATTCCGATGGGAGAGTCCTTGTCGGTGTGGCGCGTGAGGGAATCTGGAGTGTAAATTCCAAGTCGCTTGCTTTGTCAAAAATCATTCAACCGTCATCCCCTTATCCCGGAGTCGTGGTTTCTTCATGTGAAAATGGCAATATTGTGGCAGCTTTTGGTGAGATTGGGGTTCTTCGCTATAATCCTGTAACTCACGATGAAAAGTGGTTTTATCCGGTAGGTGGAAGCAATCTCCTTTCATGTGGTTATTATTCCGGCATATCCCACACTTCTGATGGCCGAATTTGGATTGGAGGCTACAGTGGAATAGCTTGTTATGACCCGGAGGTCGACAACTTGATGCCTATCGAGCAGTCGCCATTCTTCAAAGGTGTAGTCAACGATGTCTGTGACTATCCCGGAGGCGTGATGATAGCTACCGACAGGGGGCTCATGTATTATTCGCGTCAAAAAGGGCTGATAAAAAAATACACTGTCCTCGAGGGACTTCCCGACAACGACGTGCGTACCCTTGAGTCTGATGATAAAGGAGGGATATGGATTGGCACGATGAAAGGTATCGCCTACCTTCCTGATGCCGACAGCAAGATCAGGTCCTATGGCGGAATGTCGGGTGTGTCAAAGACTTCCTATGTTTTTTCCGACCGTAGGATGTCTCCGTCAGAGATTTTGTTAGGTAATTTTGAAAGCCTTGTCATGTTTGATCCTGACTCAGTAATGCCTGCTTCATTCGGAAGCAACCTCAAAATAACCGGTCTGTACGTCAATGGTCGCCGTCTGACCATCGAAAGCCGTGCCGGTTCATCGCTGATGTTGGAAGGTAAGGTTGGAGATCCTGACCTTATACATCTTTCTCATAAGGATAATTCTCTTGTGATTAGATTGTCAACTCTTGATTTTCGTGATCCATCCGATCTCCGGTATGAATGGCAACTCGATGGGGAAGGGGAGACGTGGCATTCTTCAGCCCCGGGAGAAAGTGTAATCTATCTCCCCCCTTTGGAGTCCGGGCGCCATAAGCTCAGGCTGAGAGGATGGGAAAACGACATGGTTTCTGACATCCGAGAAATGGATCTCGATGTCAAAGCTCCATGGTATCTGTCTAACATGGCATATGCCACATATTTCCTGATGATCCTCGCCATGGGAGGGCTTATATATAAGGTGGTGAAAAACAAGAGGGAAGAAGAGCTTTATGAGACGAAGATCAAATATTTCATGGATATTTCTCACGAATTGCGTTCTCCCGTCACTCTTATGCTTAATCCTGTAGAGACTCTTCTTAAGCAAAATCATTCGCCTGAGACCACGTCTCAGCTTCTCACGATGCGCCGCAATGGGCAGCGGGTGCTTAATCTCGTCGACCAGCTCCTCGATCTGCGTAAGATTGAGAAAGGAAAGATGAGGCTTATCTTTACCGATGTGGATATCAAGGCCTTTATTGAGGAATTTGTGGAGATGTTCCAGCCTATGGCAAAAGAAAAAAAGCAGACTCTCTCTTTTGTCTGCAGTGAGAAGGAACTTTGGGGAAAAGTAGACTGCAACAATCTCGATAAGATTCTTGTAAATCTGATTTCCAATGCGATAAAATATACTCCGGAGGGAGGAAATGTGGTGGTGAAGCTGAAGAAAATATCCTCCCTGTTGGGCGAACAGAAATATTCTGTGACAGTGACTGATACAGGTATAGGCCTTGACTCCAAGATGATCTCCCATCTTTTCGACAGATTTTATAGAAATCGAGAGTATCATCACGGAAATGCTTCCGGTTTCGGAATTGGCCTTGATCTCTGCTTGAGGCTTGTGCAGCTCCATAAAGGAGAGATCACTGCAAAAAATAGAGACGACGGCACAAAGGGAAGTGTCTTTTCTGTGGTTCTTCCTCTTATTCCTGCTGCTCCTGCAGAGACGATGAGCAATGATGATGTCAAGCATCGTAATATTCCGGCAATTTTGCCTTCGGTGGCGGATCCTGTAAAGCCGGCGAAGTCCGGTAATAGATGCAGGATCATGGTGGTCGATGATGATCAGGAGTTGAGAGATTATATAAAGGAGTGTCTTGGCTCGACTTATAAAGTAGTGACAATGCCGAATGCAGAGACTGCTTTGAAGGAACTTTCCGAAAAACTTCCGGACCTAATTGTGACCGACATAAAAATGAACGAAGTCGATGGAATCTCATTCTTGCGAAGGATTAAGACTAATATGGCTACCCAACATATCCCGGTGATTCTTTTCAGTTCTATTGCCGGCAACGATGAGAGGATTAAAGGATGGAAGAACGGAGCCGACGGATATCTGGCAAAGCCTTTCGCTATCGATGAACTCGAAGGTATGATTTCCGGTCTTCTTTCTACCAGAAGCAAGCTCAAAGGAAAATTTTCCGGCAGTCAGGAATCTGTCAATGCTATAGAGGCTCCTAAAGTGAAGGGCATTGATGAGGATCTTGTAGATAGAATCAACGCTTATATCAACGACAACCTTTCTGATCCTGCGATGAATGTTGATGGGCTCAGCGATGCCGTAGGTCTAAGCCGATCTCAGCTTCATAGAAGGATGAAAGATTTGATGGGGGTAGCCCCCAGCGACTACATACGAAATGTAAAATTGCGTAAGGCTTGCGAATTGCTTTCGCGTGGCGACGTCGACATTGCCCAAGTGGCTTATTCCTTAGGTTTCAATGCCCAGTCTCACTTCTCAACCCTCTTCAAACGCTACACCGGGATGACACCGACAGAATACCGGACAGCGGGCAAAGATAAAATAATACATGGAATAAATGACACAAACTAAAACAATCATAAAATGTATTTTATTGATAATCAGATATGGTGTGACGAATTTAAATGAATTAAATACAAAAATGTCGCAAATGCGACAAATTGAAAAACTTTTGACCGAAATGATAAAAGGTTTTTCTCCCTAAGCCGATAATTTTGCACTCGGTTTAGAGTCTCGGAAAAGCCGGGCGACCTAACCCTTATAATTTTGATACATACTTAACGAACAACAATTAACAACTTCCAATAATACTAAAAAAATCTAACGATGAAAAATGAACACAGACTGCTTCATTGCTTGGCTTGGTTGCTGATCTTCATCATGACTTCTGCTCTGGCGGCTCGTGCCGACACAGTGAAAGGTAATGTTTCCGACGACACTGGCGAGCCGCTAATCGGTGTTACTGTCATGGTAGTCGGGACTCCCGGTGGCACCGTTACTGACTTGGATGGCAACTACACCATTCAGGTGCCTAATCCAAAGAAAGATGAGCTCCGTTTCACCTATGTGGGTATGGAGACTCAGACCATCAAAGTTAACTCCAAATCGACTATCAATGTCGTCTTGAAGAGTGCTGACGCTGCTCTTGAAGAACTCGTGGTGGTAGGCTACGGCCAACAGAAGAAGGCTTCAGTTGTCGGCGCTATCACTCAGACTTCGGGTAAGGTCCTCGAACGTGCCGGTGGTGTATCAAGCGTAGGTGCCGCACTGACCGGTAACCTCCCCGGCGTAATCACAATGGCTTCTTCCGGTATGCCCGGTGAGGAAGACCCGCAGATCATCATCCGTTCTGCTTCTACATGGAACAATACTGCTCCTCTTGTTCTCGTCGACGGTATCGAGCGTGATATGTCGTCCGTCGACATTTCTTCTATCGAGACTATCTCAGTGCTGAAGGATGCTTCCGCTACTGCTGTCTACGGTGTGAAAGGTGCGAATGGCGTTATCCTTATCACTACCAAGCGCGGTAAGGAAGGTAATGCCGTCGTTTCCGTGAAAGCTAACATGACGGCAAAGGTTGCTTCTAAACTTCCTGCAAAATTTGATGCCTATGACACATTCTACTTGATGAACAATTCTATCGAGCGCGAAGCTGCTCTCAACCCGCAGGGCTGGGGCAACTACACTCCGGTTGCAATCATCGACAAATATCGTAATCCTGCTAATGCTGAAGAGTGGGACCGCTATCCTAACACTGACTGGGAAGACGCTCTCTTTAAGAAGGCTGCTATGTCTTATAATGCTTCGGTTTCTGTTTCCGGCGGTACTAAGCTCGTGAAATATTTCGCTGCTGCTGACTTCACTCATGAAGGCGACCTTTTCAAGCAGTATGACAACCACCGTGGCTATAAGACAGGATTCGGCTACAACCGTATCAACGTCCGCTCAAACCTCGACTTCTCACTCACGAAGACAACTCAGTTGACCGTTAACCTCTTCGGCTCAAATGCAACTCAGAAGACTCCGTGGGACTACAATGGCGACGGTAACTCTTATTGGGGCTCAGCCTATAAGTCTGCTCCTGATGCAATGCGTCCGATATATTCTAATGGTATGTGGGGCTGGTATGCTCCTCGCGACGCCGACGTGCCTAACTCAGTGCGTATCCTTGCTACAGGTGGCGACAAGACTTCCACAAATACTCGCATCAACAGTGACCTTGCTTTCGTTCAGAACCTCGACATGGTGACAAAGGGTCTTAGCTTCCGTGCTAAATTGGCTCTTGACTACAGATTCCTGGAGAATAGCCGCGGTATCAATGACCAGTATCATGAGGGACAGCTCTATTGGGTTAACCCGAATGATGGCACAGAACATCCCAAGACTCCGGATCCACAGACAGGTCTCGACGTGACAGTAAATCCGATTCTTTGGGGCTATCAGGCCGGTTCGGTCGACGTAAATCAGACTTTCCGTCGTCTTTACTACTCTTTCCAATTTGACTACAACCGTTCATTCGGTAAGAACGAAATTGGTGCCCTTGCTCTTTTCAGCCGTGAAAAGACCACTGGCGGTAGCTCTTTCCCGGTATATCGTGAAGACTGGGTGTTCCGTTTGACCTATAACTGGGATTATCGTTACTTCGCTGAGTTCAACGGCGCTTACAACGGCTCTGAGAAGTTCGGCCCTAAGCATCGTTTTGAATTCTTCCCTTCAATGTCTTTAGGCTGGATGCTATCTAACGAGCCTTTCATGCAGTGGGCAACTGACAACAATGCTCTGACCACTTTCAAGATCCGTGCTTCTATCGGTAAGGTAGGTGATGACAGCGCAGGCGCACGCCACCTTTACCAGACTCAGTATAGCTATGGCGGCAATGTCCAGATGGGTACCATCAACCCGCAGAACTCTCCCTATACATTCTATACTATCTCTCGCCTCGGAAATGAAAACATCTCATGGGAAACTGTAGAGAAGCAGAATATAGGTGTCGATTACTCATTCCTCGGCGGCATGTTTGCCGGTTCAGTCGATTTCTTCAAGGATAAACGTACCGACATCATTCTCGTGGGTAGCCAGCGCAGCTCAATACCTTCTTACTTCGGTGCCGAGGCTCCTACTGCCAACATCGGTAGTATGGACAGCAAGGGTTATGAGCTCGAGCTTCGCTTCAACAAGCAGATCGGCAATGACATGCGCGTATGGTGTAATCTCAGCATGACCCATGCTTCTAACAAGATTAAATTCCGCGACGACCCTGCTCTGAAACCCGCTTATCAGAAATATGAAGGTCATGAATCAGGTCAGGTGACAAGCTATCTCGATCATGGCAACCTCACTTCTTGGGATGATGTGCTTGGAAGCACTGTCTGGAACACAGGTAACGACTTCAAGCTCCCGGGCGACTACAATATCGTCGACTTTAACGGCGACGGTGTGATCAACACTGAAGACAAGGCTCCTTATGGATATTCCACTACTCCTCAGAACACTTACAATGCTTCTCTCGGTTTCGACTGGAAAGGCTGGAGCATCTTCGCTCAGTTCTATGGAGTTTCCAACGTAATGCGTTATGTAAGCTATCCTACTTTCCGCTCTACAGCCCATATCGCCTATGACGAAGGTGAATACTGGACTCCTCTGAACGGTGCAAGCCTCCCGACTCCACGTTGGGGCACTACAATTGATGAGTGTGCTCAGGGCACAAGATATCTGTATGATGGCTCTTACGTACGTCTGAAAAACGTCGAGATTTCCTACACCTTCGACGGCAAATGGCTCCAGAAGGCTGGAATGAAGAATCTTCGTCTCTATGTCAACGGCAACAACCTCTTCATGTGGACAAAGATGCCCGATGACTGCGAACGTGGCGGATCCGGCGACGGTGTCTATCCTTCATTCAGACGTTTCAATGTTGGTATCGACCTGACTCTTTAATATTAATATCTATCTGAAGAGTTGAGATGATTTTCTAACAATTCAAGATTTTCCAAATTATGAAAATATCCAAATATATATTAATGCTGTCTTTGGCTGCCGCATCTTTCGGTGTCTCTTCTTGCACCGATTATCTCGACAAGGCGCCAAACAGCGATATCGAGGAGTCGGTCCCTTACCAAAACTTCCGTAACTTCCAGGGTTTTGTGGAGGAACTTTACGACTGTATGCCGGTGATTTCTAACAATGAATATCACACCACATTCAATTACGGTGAAGAAGATTACTGGGAACCCCAAGAAACACGTCTTTTTGCACGAAGCGTTGACTACGGCGACTTTTGGGGATTCACAACTTGCTACTATTCTTATCCAAATACTTATTGGAACGATCCTAACGCTCGTCGCCGCTACCGCGCAAATATATGGGCAAATGCTTGGTATTCGATTAGAAAGGCTAATATTGGGCTTTCAAAGCTCGATCAGCTTGTAGATGCAACTCAGGAAGAGCGTAACTTGATTGAAGGGCAGCTATATTTCTTCCGTGCTTTCTATCATTATATGGTGATGGAATGGTGGGGTGGCGTTCCATATATCGATTATGCTATTGGTGCTGACGAGACCATCACTCTCCCCAGAGAGACATGGCAGGCTTGTGCAGATAAGTGTGCAGCTGACTTCCAGAAAGCAGCTGAGTTGCTTCCCGTTGACTGGGACACTACTACTGCCGGCAAGACGACTCTCGGCAACAATAATATGCGTGCCAACAAGATCATGTCGCTCGCATATAAGGGAAAGGTGCTTCTTTGGGCAGGTAGCCCGTTGATGAACTGGGATTCACACGAGCGCAACAATGCCTATGCTGTCTATGACGAGGCTTATTGCAAGAAAGCTGCTGACGCTCTTGGAGAGGCTCTTAAGATTACTGAAGAGACCGGCAGATATGCTCTTCTCCCGCTCGATCAGTTTAACGATCTTACTGTAGTGTTCAATTCAAAGGCACTCCCCGGTGGCACAGAGACCATCCTTCAGGAGAACATGAGAGATTATGGTGGCCGTTGGTCTTGGAACATGAACACCGACTTCCGTCCGCAGTCTCATATCAGTGCAGGTATCAAGTGCTGGCCTACTGCCAACTACTCCAACTACTTCGGTATGGCTAATGGTTATCCGATTGAAGACTCTGCAGTTAAGAACTCAGAATCCGGATATGATCCTGAATTCCCATGGCGCAACCGCGACCCTCGATTCTATAAGACTTATGTCATCGACGGTGAGTTCTGCGGTACCGGTGGCCAGGGCCTTGAAGCGACTCTTTATACCGGCGGTGCAGACCGTGAAGGTGCAAACCCACAGAAAGGTTGCTACACAGGTCTGATGAATGCAAAGCTTTGTCTTAAGAGTTGTCACAATGGTAATGTCCGCGACCAGTGGGCTTGTATCCTTTCAATGATGCGCCTTGCTGATGTATATCTCCTTTATTCCGAGGCTACGGCTGTGGGTTATGGTGTGAAGCAGTCTGCTTCTACTTACTCCAAGACTGCTGAAGACGCTATCAACGTAGTCAGAGACCGTGCTCAGGTAGCACACGTGCTTCCTAAGTTTACTGATAGCAAGGAAAATTTCCTCAGCGAAATCCGTCGCGAACGTGCTGTTGAGCTTGCTTTCGAAGGCATGCGTTTCCACGACCTCCGTCGTTGGATGCTCATCACTCAGCGTCCTTATACCCTCAAGACTGGCTTCCAGTTTGACCGCGGTCCCGGCTTTACACAAGGTTCTACTGAAAATAAGGTATTCAACTTGCGTGAAGAAGTGCTTCGTGAACGTAATTTCACAAGCCGCCACTACTGGTTGCCGCTTCCTAATAAGAACGACACATACCTATACGAGGGCTTCGAGCAGAACCCGGGTTGGTAATTAATTCGTCTCACACTTTTATTTGAAACAACAATGAACAATAAACTTCATATAGGTTTTACGGCTCTGGCTTTGACCCTCTGCGCATCTCCCGCATGGGCTCAGGCAGAAGAGCAGGATAGCCTTGTAAATATTGCTTTCGGTAAGATCGACAAGAGAGACGTAATTTCTGCCTCCTCTTTTGTAAATATCAGCGAGATTAACAAAAAGAACGCCAACAATGCCCCACTCGCCGACGTCGCAACTCACGTAGGTGGATACAATGGCAATATCTGGGGTCAAGGTCCTCTCGTGCTTGTCGACGGTGTGCCTCGTGATGCTTCCCTCGTGAAGGCTTCTGAAGTGGAAAGTGTCTCTATCCTCAAAGATGCCACTGCTGTAGCTCTTTATGGTAGCAAGGGTGCAAAAGGTGTGGTGCTTATCACTACCAAGAGAGGTCAGGAATCTCCGATGCATATCGATGTGCGTGCCAACGTAGGCGCGATGCTCCCTAAGTCATATCCGAAGTATCTCGACGCTGCTTCTTACATGACCCTTTACAACGAAGCTTGCGTCAACGACGGCAGATCTCCTCTCTATGATCAGGCTACTATCTATAACACTGCCATAGGTGCGAATCCTTATCGTTATCCCGACTTGGATTTCTATTCATCCGACTATCTGCGCGACTTCGTGACCACTACTGATGTCGTAGGCGAAGTCTACGGTGGAACTGAAAAGACAAAGTATTATCTCAACTTAGGCCTTGACTACACCAACGACTTGGTGAAGTATGGCGAGCATAATAAGTCAAACTCATTCAACTTCAATGTGCGTGGTAATGTCGATATGACTATCGCGAAATGGCTTAAAGCTACTACCAACGCTGCTATCATCGTCAACGATCAATACAGTGGCCGTGGTGATTTCTGGGGTGCTTCCACAAGCTTGCGTCCCAACTGGTTCTCTCCCTGGTTGCCCGTCAGCATGATGGATCCCAACAATGCCACCATGCAAGACTACATCAATACCAGCACTCACCTCATTGACGGACAGTATCTCCTTGGTGGTACTACTTCCGACCAGACAAATGCTTTCTCAGAAGCTCTGGCTGCAGGATATACTCGCCAGAAATATCGTAAGTTCCTCTTCGACCTTACTCTTACGGCCGACCTTTCAAGCCTTACAAAAGGTCTCTCTTTCAAGGCTGCTTATAGCGTCGACTACAATGCCCACTATTCAGAGGCTTATGCTCAGTCATATGCTGTCTATCAGCCTACATGGGCAAATGTCAATGGTCAGGATATGATTGTAGGCCTTAATAAGATCAACGAGGATAAGTCTTCTACAAATGAGTATGTAGGCCAGTCTACTTATCATCAGACCATGATGTTCAGTGCTCAGTTTGACTACGCCCGCTCATTTGCCGATGCCCACAATGTCAACGCTACTCTTCTTGGCTGGGGCTATCAGCAGCACTTCTCTGCCGACTCCGGTCACTCAGGCGAAGGCGGCTATCACCGTCCAAGCAATGTGAATGCAGGTCTCAGACTCGACTACAACTACAAGCATCGTTATTATGTCGACCTTACAGGCACATTGGTGCATTCTTCCAAGCTCGCTGAAGGAAAGCGTAATGCCTTCTCTCCGGCTGTCTCCATTGGTTGGAATCTCGCAAATGAAAACTTCATGAGCTCTTCACGCAATTGGCTCGACAACCTCAAGATCATGGCTTCTTACGCCAACCTGCATCAGGATATAGATATTGATGACTACTATCTCTATATGGCAGACTATCAGTTCTCTCCGTCAAGCGGTTGGTATCAGTGGGCCGACGGCACTGTTGGTGGTGCTACTTCCACTTCCAAGCGTGGTGCTAATGACGAGCTTACTTTCATCACCCGCAAGGAATTCCGTGTAGGTCTTGATGCAACTCTCTTCAACGGACTTTTGAATGTCAATGCCAACTGGTTTAACCAGACCACTAACGGTCTCCTGACTCAGGGTGCAAGTACGATCTATCCATCTTTCTACAATTCCGGTACAGGAAACTTCCTTCCTTACATCAACTACAATAAAGATGAGCGTTCCGGTGTTGATTATACAGTCAACATCAATAAGAAGTTTGGTGATTGGGAATTCTCTCTTGGTCTTACTGGTATGTATTTCGACTCAAAGGCAAAGCTTCGCGACGAAGTTTGGGAAGAAAACTATCTCTATCGTCAGGGTCATGCTCTGGATGCTTCTTGGGGATATGTATGCGAAGGTTTCTTCCAGTCAGAAGATGAAATCGCTTCTTCTCCAAAGCAGTCGTTTGGTGGCACTGTCCGTCCCGGCGACCTCAAATATAAGGATATCAACGGCGACAACGTCATCGACTCGAAAGACCAAGTTGACCTCGGCAAGATGGGTTGGAGTTCTTCTCCATACGTATATGGCTTGAACTTTACTGCGAAATATAAGAAATTCACTCTCTATTTTTCCGGTACAGGTGTGAATGGCGCTAAGTTCTACAAGAACAACTCCTACTATTGGATGCGCGGCACAAGCAAATTCTCCGAAAAGGCTCTTGATCGTTGGACTCCCGAGACTGCAGCTACTGCTACCATGCCACGTCTGACTACTGAGAATGGCGACAACAACTATCAGAATTCTACATTCTGGCTTGCCAAGGGTGATTGCTTCCGTCTCGACAATCTTCAGCTCACCTACGACATAGTGCCTAAGAGCAGCTTCATCAATGGTATCAGCGTATATGCCGGAGCCTACAATCTTTTCACTATCTCTAAGGAAAGAGAATATCTTGAAATGAATCTTGGTGCTCCGCAGTTCCGCACTATCTACATTGGTTGCAAACTTCACATGTAATTATCTGAAATAACATGAAAAAAATATTATATACATTATTGGCAGTTGCATCGCTCGGATTCACAAGCTGCGACGATCTTTTCGAGCCTGCTAAGCAGAACTTCAAGGATCTCGACCAAATGCAGACAGAGCCGGACTTCGCTATGGGTTTCCTTACCAGAGCCTATAGTTCCCTCTCGGGCTACTATAACAATACTGAATATGCCACAGACAACGCCGTCGTAAACCAAAACGGTGAAGGATATCGTAACATGGCTACCGGTGGATGGACTGCTTCTTCTTGGACAGGCATCAACGAATGGTCCGGGTCTTATACCGGAATCCAATACATAAATCAGTTCCTTTCAAAGATTGATGAAGTGGAATGGAGCTCTGATCCTGAGCGTCGCGCAATGCTCGCTGTCCGTCTCCGTGGTGAGGCTTACGGCCTGCGTGCAATCCTCCACTATCAGCTGCTTCGCGCACATTCAGGCTATGACGCAGCCGGAAATCTTCTCGGTGTGCCATATCTTGAAAGCTATCTCGGCGCCAACGATGACATGAATGCAGCTATGGCTCGTCCTGCTTTCAAGGATTGTGTCGATAAGATCAAGGCTGACTTGAACGCAGCGATTGAGATTCTCCCTCTCGACTATGAGGATCTCGCAGAGGTGCCTGCAAAGTACACTCAGTATACTACCGACGTGGCAATCTACAACCGCACCATGGGTGCCCACTTCCGTCAGCTCGTAAGCGGACGTATTGCTCAGGCTTATCTTTCTCGCGTCACTCTTCTCGCAGCAAGCGATGGCTTCGGCAACACTGCATCATGGGCTGATGCTGCTAAGGCTGCAGCCGACCTGCTGAAGGAAAATAATGGAGTTGATGGCATCAAGGCTGGTTCTTATGAATATTATCTTGGTGCATATGCCGACAATCTCAAAGAAGGCGTCAATCCGGCAGAAATCATCTGGCGTGAGAATGTGGCTGACAACAACAACACGGAGTCTGACAATCTTCCGCCGAGCCTTAACGGCAACGGACGTATGAATCCGTCGCAGAATCTTGTCGATGCGTTCCCGACTGTAAGCGGATATCCTATCAGTATGGCAGGCGACTATGATGCTACTAATCCATATGCTAACCGTGATCCTCGATTGAGTGCTTATATCATCTACAATGGTAGCACAAAAGTGGGTGTCGACAACGTTACAATTTCTACAGTATCCGGCACCACTAACGGTATAAGCGGTGTGGAGCAACGCTCTTCCCGCACCGGCTACTACATGAAGAAACGTCTCCGTATGGATGTCAACTGCACAGCCGGCTCATCTACCACAAAGGCTCACTATAACCCACGTGTGCGCTACACTGAGATTTATCTCAACTATGCAGAGGCTGCCAATGAGGCTTATGGTCCGAAGACTGATGGCGGCAATGGCTTCTCTGCCTACGATGTGATAAAGGCTATCCGTCAGCGTGCAGGCATAGGAGCATCCAATGGGGATGCTTATCTTGAGGAGTGCGCAGCCTCTAAGGAAAAGATGAGAGAGCTTATTCGCAACGAACGCCGCATCGAACTCTGCTTCGAAAACTCCCGATTCTGGGATCTCCGTCGTTGGAAACTAAATCTTAATGAGACAGTGAAAGGTATCGACTGGCAAGCTGATGGCACTTATAAGATCATTGATGTGGAGACCCGCGACTTTGATGACTATATGAACTATCCTCCGATCCCGCAGTCTGAAATCCTTAAATATAGCAATCTCCAGCAGAACAATGGCTGGCATTAATCTGATCTATCTTATGAAACGCAAATTTATAATCCCGGCATTCGCTGCCTTGGCTCTGCTTACTGCCTGCCATAATGGTGACAATGAGTTCCCGGACTTCGACTATCAGACAGTATATTTTGCCAATCAGTACGGTATGCGTACCATCCAACTTGGCACCGATGAGTTTGTAGACCTGACAGCCGACAACAACCATGAGGTGAGTATAGTCGCTGCATGGGGCGGTGGATACACCAACAAGAATAATGTAATAATCGACTATATTGTAGATCCTTCTCTCGTCGATGGGTTCTATTTCAAGGATACTGACCAGCTCGTAGAAGTGATGCCGGAAGACTATTACACTATTGAGAGTAATAAAATCAATATCCCCAAAGGTAGCATCCAGGGGGGGGTAAAGGTGCATCTGACCGATAAATTTTTCGCCGACCCGAAGTCGGTAGGACAATGCTATGTCATTCCGGTCCTCATGACAGATGTCGCCGGAGCCGACCGTATCTTGACCGGGACTCCAACAGATGAAAATCCGGTGCTGACAAATGATGCTCATTGGTCAGTCCAACCCAAAAATTTTATGCTCTATGGAGTTAAATTCGCCAATCAATGGCATGGTCAGTATCTGAGAAGAGGTGTCGATAATGCTACTCTCGATGGTCAGAGCTCTACCATTGTTCGTCATAGCCAATATGTAGAGAACGATGAGGTCGTAGATCTCAACACCTCTGCTTTCAAAGAAGATATCCTTCCGATAAAGGTGAAAGATGCAGGCGGCAACGATCACACATTCAATGTAGCCCTCACTTTCAACGACGATAATTCTTGCACACTCTCTTCTGCCACAGAAGGTGCCAATGTCTCCGGTTCAGGTAAGTTTGTGGCAAAGGGTGAAAAGAATAGCCTTGGCGGTAAGGATCGTGATGCTATATATCTCGACTACACTTTGGATGTGCCGGCCTTGAACATGAATTTTGCTTCCCGCGACACTCTTGTGCTTCGCACTCGCAATGTCTATGGCGCACAGGCTTTCAGCATTGAAAGGAAATAACCCTCAATTTTTGTAAAATATGAAAAAGATATTTATTTACACTTTTCCGGCACTCGCCCTCGCAGTGGCATCTTGTGCTCATGGTTATGAGGGTGACTTCAAGATGGATAAGCCCGAAAGCGTCGAGCTCGACGAGCAAATAGCAGCTTATGGGATCCTTCCTGAGTATGCTTCCAAGTCTGGCATCTCTTTGGGAGTGGCTGTCAATCCTGATGTATTCGCTGCCGAGGAATTAGCCTTCAGTATTGTCAAGACTAATTTCAGTGAGGTGGAAAGTGCAGTCAGCATTACTCCTTCAGCTCTGGTCAATGAAGCCAACGCATATGATTTCACTCCTCTTTCTAATCTTGTGGAGACCGCAGAGAAAGCCGGTGTCAATGTTTTTGGTCCTGCCCTTTGTTCCAATGTCAATATCCCTGCATTCTATTTGAATTCCCTTCTTCAGGATGTAGTGATCCCTTATCAGCCTTGGAGCGAGGAAATCTTGATTACAGATTTCGAGAATGATGTCATAGGCACTGCTTATCCTTCTCAGAAGAAAGGTGCCGGAAGCGTTAAGGTAGAAATTATGGAAGATCCTCTCGGAGAGCAAGGGAAAGTGCTTGGCGGAACTAAATTGACTATGGACGTTCCTATGATTGAGGTGACTCTTCCTGAAGGTTTTACCCTTGCAGATGTGTCAAGAGTGAATTTGAAATGCCTGTTGCTCGAAGGCACCCCAACTTCCGCAAGAATTCAGATCGAAGGTTCCGGTTTCAACGACAAGAGTAATCCTTATCTTAACAAGGGAAAATGGGAAGACTACATTTTCGATCTCTCCAACATTAAGTTTAAGGAGGCAGAACTCAAGGTGAATAAATTCAAGCTTGCTGTTGGTGCTTATGGCTCAGGCGTAAGTTGCTGCGTCGATGATATCTCCATTCGTCTGGAACACCGCACAGGTGATGACACAGTGATTGTAAAGTCGCCGGAAGAGAAGACAGAAATCATCAATGGCGAACTCTACAAATGGATAGATGGAATCACCGACATTTGTGCT
Organism: uncultured Porphyromonadaceae bacterium; assembly: GCA_947175225.1. GTDB lineage: Bacteria > Bacteroidota > Bacteroidia > Bacteroidales > Muribaculaceae > Lepagella. The sequence goes on along the minus strand of CAMWLX010000014.1, from coordinate 2,992 downwards.
CCCTCTGTTAAGGATTATGTGATCTTTGATCAACCTCTTGAGACAGTGAATGCTAAGTTCATTTGGAGCGACTATCTTGGTGATAAATATCTTGCCGATGTCGAGAAGTCTGTCATTGCCAAAGCTGGCGGTGATGTGAAGTTCTACGTTAGCCAGACTCTTGCTATGGGTGATGAAATTTCATCAGAGATAGCTCAGCTTAAGGCAGAAATTCAAAATTTGGAGAGCAATGGAGTGAAAGTTGACGGCATCAATATTGTCCTCAATGCCACTTGCAATCTTGATCCGGCTGCTAAGTCTTCAAATGATGTAGCCACTGAAGCCTGCATTAAGAGTCTTGCTTCTCTTGGAAAGCCGGTGAGAATTTCTTCTCTCAAGATTAATGTGATTAATGAGAATGGTGTCCAGTCCAATCCTATCAACTTGTCAGTTGAGCAGCGTAAGGCAGTCGGCGAGTATTATAATTTGATCATATCTACATTCATTGCCGAGCTTGGCAATAATGCCAAGTGCATATCATTCTCATCAATCTTCGATACAGCTTCTGAGACAGCTCCTTGGCAGCAAAATGGCAATCGAAGCTTTGTCTATGAAGGCATAGTAAAAGCCCTCTCCAAATAGCAATCCCGATATCAATAGCTGAAATCAGGTCGGAGACCTGATAATTATTAAAAACCCCAGGCTTTAGCCTGGGGTATACAACAAGTTCAAGAAAGCCTCGGAGAGGCGATTTATCATACTTTTAATATTCAAAAACAAACAATACTATTTTTATTAACCTTAAAAAAGATTTCTTATGAATTATCATTATCTGAAATCATTCTCAGCCTTAGCGCTGGCAGGCATGTTTGCAGTGAATGCATATGCTGAGACTCTTTCTACAGAGTATGTTATCGATTTCACTCAGAAAGAAGTTGGCTTCAAGCTCAACTCATTCTGGGGTGCGCCAAACGACCACATGGCGGTTGTCGCTACCGATGAAGGCAACCTTCTTCTTGTCGACGGTGTGACTATCCTTGAAGATGGAACTGAGGCTGTCAATGAAGCTGGCTATCCATCTTGGAGCACTATGACTCGCTATGAGAACTTGGCTCTTCCTTCAGGCTTCAATTTCTCCAATGTGCTTTTGATTGAGGTGGAATATAAGCCAACTCAGCCTGACAATGTTCCTTTCGCTATCCAGCTCAGAAATCAGACAAATCCTCTCAACTATGCAGAAGAGGTAGCAGTTGACGAATGGAACACTTTGGCTTTCGACCCCTCTGAATTCACAGCAGGCGAAAATGCGGATCCTTACACTGGTGCTCCTGCTGTCTTTGACTTCTGTATGGGTGCCAACGGCTCTTCCAACTACTATATCAAGAGCGTTACTTTCTATCTTGAAAAAGAAGTGACTCAGCGTGAAAAAGACGAGGCTGCTCTCGACAAGACTTCTGCAGCTTGTGTTGAATTCAGCTTCGACGAATGGGAAGTTTCAGGAGAAGGCGAGGATGGATACTTCTCTCCATATCTTGGATCTAACGGTGGATCTTTCAACCGTCCTGACATGATCATCGACAAGGGTCCGGACGACTACAACAACAATTGTGCTCATATCATCTATTCCGGTTGGACTCCTATTTTCATCACTCAGCCTGTAATCGTTCCGGAAGGATATACAGCTGATGATCTCCGCCTTGTAGAATATGACATCTATGAGACTGATATCCCGGGTGAAGACTACACTAATGGTAACTCTTCCGATGCAAGAAACGGTGCTCCTCTTATCCGTATCAAAGATGTTTATCCTTGGGGATGGCATCCGGTTGGCGACGGTACTTCTGCCGGCAATGCTCAGCTTCCTTCAGTTAATGAATGGCATCACATAGAGTTCCGTCCTTCTGCATTTGAATGGAAAGAACGTACTTTCGATCAGAATGTAGTCGACGAAAATGGTGAGCCTGTGCTCGATGACAATGGTGAGAATGTAAAAGAAAGCGTTACTTGGAATCCGGAACAAGTACAGGAGGAATTTGGCAAATTCACTTCTTTCTATATCTCTATCGGTTTCTTCCCATGCAACTGCCAGACTTATGTCGACAATGTTAAGCTCTGGTTCCAGAAAGGTGGTGAAGACACTGCAGTTGAAGGCGTAGCTGCTGCTAAGGCAAACGATGTTATCTACAACATCTATGGCCAGCGTGTCGATGAATCTTACCGTGGTATCGTAATCAAGAACGGCAAGAAATTTATCAATAAGTAATATTGGTTAAAGATGGGGTGTGCCATGATCCAGTATTATGGCACACCTTTTTCCTACACGTTTTATATAACCCAAATACCCAAATTTAAATCATGAAAAAATTAACACTGATGTGTGCAGCCGCTCTGGCTGCCCTGGGCATGAATGCCCAGGAAACAACCCCTCTGACCGCAGAAATGTGGCATCAATGGACAGGTTGGGGTGCTGATGCTACCGTGATTGAAGATGCAGAAACCGGTTGTGAGTACAACGTTGGTCAAGAACTTGGCCAGAGCGACATGGTGATCGGTCCTCAATCTTGTAATGGCGACCTTTATGCTAATCTTTCTGAGTATTCAGGAATCGAGGGTATAGCAACTCCCGGCATCACTGTTCGTTTCTACCTCAATCGTCAAGATCTTCAAGGTCCCGGTGTAGATATCAAAGTTAATACTGACGCTGATGGTAAGTATGTATTTAATTTCAGTGACTATGCTGATCTTAAAGGAGCTGGTTACGTACATCTTAACTTCATAAAGATTGCTGCAGTTTGGCAAGGTGGCATATGGCCGGAAGGTCTTGAAAAAGCAGTAGTTGAGTCTGTGAATTTAATTCCTAAATCAGGAGAGGTAGAAGATCCGACCCCCGAAGATCCGACCCCCGAAGATCCTAACGCTGTAACAGCCGCTTGGTTCCATGAATAGATCTCTTATCTTGCAGATGCAACCATTGTCAGTGAAAATGCCGATGTTAAAGAAAATGTAGGTAAGG
>CAMWLX010000013.1 GCA_947175225.1 uncultured Porphyromonadaceae bacterium | reverse complement strand
CCGCCAAGGCTGCGCCCGTCTCTGACCACTTCGCTGACTATCATCTCATGTCTTATAATAAGGCTGGTAAGACTGATTCTGTCTCCTTTCAGTAGTTTGCTGTTCTTTGACTCATTCACCAGGAACTCTCCCTCCCCAAGATATGTCATCACGATGACTCTGGCTGGCTCATAACGAATTTGGATTTGTGTCCCAACCGTGAGGTCCTTTGTCTCAATTTTTTGCAAAGATGTAAATTCAGAAGAAAAATCACCCTCGCCTATTTCCTGCAATAGCTCTTTATAGGAATTATATCCGAGCCATTTCGCTACTATGTCCATAGTGCTGTTGTGGGGCGTACGGTTACGTTCCGGAGAATCCTTGCCGACAAGACCGAACATCCGCTTGACTGTTGTCTCGCTGATGCCGATCTCGTCTGCTAAAGGTGCGCAATCTGCAGAATAAATGGTTTCTTTGCCATACTTCGCAAGAATCTTATCTTGAATGGTTTGCGATAACATGATATTTATTTTTTTGATAATTATTTCGCAAAGTTAACGTATTTTAATGAATCTTGCCAGCAATGGACAAAATGAACCAACAAAAACTGATAATTATCCTGATGAAGAAATGCCTCGGACTCCATCTGACTGTAGGTCAGGGAGTCTGGGCCATCTGTTACCTTATTATTATTTTCTTGGTTTCACCGTTACACTTCCGAATGTATATACCTGATTGTACATTATCCGGATTTATTGCTCTTCCATTCAGGTCATAGTATATTGTTGAGGAGTCATCAGTATGGTCATCGCTTATGATGCTGTCTACTCCATTTCCAGCATCAATTACAGTGATATAACAGTAATCACGGAATTTGATTCCATATTCGTTTTCTAAATAATATTCTAAAACTCCAGTGCCAGGTTTTGCGCCGTTTATGGTTATTTCGGATTCCTTATCATTCCTTTCTAAATTGAGAGTTATGATACCCGATTCCGGTTCTATCGTAATTAGTCTGCATCCTTCAGTAACATTTTTCCCGACCTTTGTTTTCTTGACAGAAATAGTTTTCGTTTCTCCTACCTCAAGTGTTAGGTTAGATTGATCAATTGAGTATTTCGGCACGTCTATCTCTACAAATTTTTTAAAATTCTTCCAACTTCGGGAATAATCAGATAAAGACCCCTTAGGTATATATACTACTGCATCAGAAGGCACTCCCGAAAAAGCACTAGAACTGTATAAGGGGGGAGTTGTTGGCAATGAGACTATTTCCTTTAATTTTGAACACCCACGAAAAACTTCACTGCCGTTGTATCCTTCTTCAAAAGATTGAACGGAATTGCCTATGGTTACTGATGATAGAGATGTACAATCCTGAAATGCATTACGTCCGATGAAACTTACTGAATTTGGAATAGATATGGAAGTTAAAGCATAGCAATACTGGAATGCTTGATTGCCTATGCGACCTATAGATTGTGGAATTATGATTTCTTTTAGGTTTCGGCAATTGAAAAAAGTAATATCATCAATAAGGTTATAGAGCGGATCTTCTTCATCCTCGAATAGTTTATGGTTTGGAAATATGAATTTAGTCAAATCATAACAAGATTCGAATGCTCGGGAATTAATAAAGATTACAGAGAATGGTATCTCAAGGTTTTTTAATTTGTTGCACCCTGCAAAAGCCCCCGTATAGATCAATTGGAGACTGTCCGGTAAACTTATCTCTTCCATTTGAGAGCATGTTGAAAAAGCCCATTGACCGATCCTTTTGACGGATTTTGGTAATTTTATACTTTTTATCCTTGTGTTGTGGCTGAATGAACACTCTCCAATCCCTACAACCGTAAAGATATATCCATAAGAGTCTTCAATCTTCTCAGGAATAGTGACCGTTCCTGCCACATTGTTACCTTCTGTAATTGTTCCGTTCTCGTGGAAAACACCTGCTTTTGTTTGGCAAGTCCTTGCTTCCTCACTGATTACTTCATAAATAATAGTATGGCTTCCGTAACGATAATAGATGTCACGGGCTGCCATACGTTGAGGGAGTACTGAGGCCAGTATTACAAGGACCAAATTGAATGATATGCATTCTAAGAAGGATGGAGTCTTACTCATATTACTCATAATGATTTAATGTTGATATCTACATTCATATGTTTGCTTGCTGATAGAAATCAATAGATTTATACACTCCACAAACCCTAAAGGCATGCTTGACGTAAGTGATGAATTTCCTCATATTCAGGATGTATAATGGAAAGTTCATTGTCAACTGTTTCAAGAAGCTTGTTTAGCTGAGTGGGGCTGACAGTTTTATTAAGTCCAAGACCTTTCTGTACCTCTGTTACCAAAGAATGGAGCATTGCTAGTCTGCTCTCCATTACATCAGGATGATTACGTAGATACCTTTCTTTACGGAAGCTTTTCATTGCATTAAAGTTATCTTTGAACAGAGTTGCCCAAAACTGCCCAACGGAACTAAACAGAAGTTTTTCCCCATTCAAGCTGCTTTTCTTTACTTCGGATTCCACATCTTTATTCCATGGAAAGAAAGCATAATAGCAACCCTCAACAGTGTGGGGGAACTTGCTGCTTTTAGGGAAACGGTATTGAGCGTTTAGCTTTTCATGGAATCTTGTCATAAATGCATGCGCTTTTGAAATCTCTACGAAGCCAGTCTTTTCAGAATGTGTCGGACCTGTTTGTTGTGTCCATCTGGGCATAGTAGCATCCTCGATTTCAGAACCGATATTTATGTACCATCCGATATGTGGGAAATATAAGTCGAAGGTATGATGTTGGATATATTCAATGCCATCATCCTCGAAAACTTCTGCACAATAACCGTTAAAGTTATTGTATTTCTCCATAACTCTCAGTTCAAGAATCTCTTGTAAGTACGAATCAGATGCTATGAGATTTGAGTACACCTCATCCAAATCTACCTCATGGCAGACTTCATACTTCATTCCGCAGGCATCGCAGCACTCAAGTAGTTCCAAGAGAGCCTCTCTCTGAGTGTCAGTGGTACACCTTACATCCAGCAGCCAGTCTCGTTCCGTCTTTCCCGGATTCGACGCAAGCCATTGATTTATGGCTTTTTTCTTCGATATATCATTCATGATAATTTTTGCTCCTGTTAAAACAATACGTCTTATTTTTACATTATTAGGCACTCCTGCAGATGATTCCAGTTCTTGCCGGACTTTCTTGACAGTGTAATCATTACAACCGAACATATAGATTTTCTTTAAATTTCCGCAGCCATGAAATAGAGGTTCATCATTGGTGCCAATTCTTTTACCTCTAACATCCCAGCCAGAAAGGTCAAGTTCTTCCAAAGAATCCATGGAGGCAAACATCCAAATGATTTCTTTCAACTTAGATCCGCCGAAATTTCCCAGTCCTAATGATCTGATGGAAGCGGTAGATAAGAACATACCATTTGCAGATGTAAGCACATCAGATTTGAATGTGCGTATGTCATTAATGACAATCTCTTTCAACGAAAAGCACCGTGCAAACATATTGTCCATCTTGCGGACGTTACAGAACTTCACGTTTGAGAGGTTCACTTTTCTTAGAGCAAACATATCGTCAAACATGCTTTCTGTACTTTCTACTTCAGAGGTATCGAAGTGGCTGAGGTCAACTTCAATCACCGCCTGGCAGTTCTCGTTAGGGAGCATACCGCGGCGAACCATCGTTGGATGAAATCCATATTTAAGGTCTGGATATTGTTCTACCGTGAGAATGTTTATCCCGGGCTTAAGATTGATGGATACAGTGCTGTTTCGCAATATTATTTCATTATAGGTTGGATTCGCGTTACCGCTACATGCAATAATTACATAGCTTCTCGATTGTTGAGCAACTGTAGGTATAGTAAGACTTGGACTTTCCAATGCTGATTTAAGGTCGTTTCCTACCGGAACAGGCAAATCGGAAATAAGCCGGGTTAAAAATCCGGCTATTTTATCGTCCAAAAACGGATACTCTTGGAGAGCGGTACTTTTGTCATACTCCATTTTCTCTGCACGATTGCAGTCCACTGACACCAATATGGACCTGTATATACAAAAAGCGTGGTGCCGATACTGTTGCCCGTTCCACTCTTCAAGGCCTTCGCATTGCCCGGTATCGTTGAACGAGCAACACGCAGAGGCCCACGCGAATATGTAGCACCTATATAGGCATAGGCTTCTCAAGAAGTCTGTGCCACCAGATACGGCGTACATACCGATGAGCATCTACCGTTGCCTCATTCTTGACGATACCTGAGAAGTTGCGAAGTTCTGAAGAGTAAAAAACAAGACGTGAGTAAACGCCTTTTTATATGTCTTGCTAGTGATGTTGACTTAATAAACAGCCTCCATCTCCAACATTGCAAAATTAATGAATATTTCTTGATTATCCAAAAAATATGTCAAATAATATTTCAATTCAGAGTGTATTCCCTTTCTGGGAAGCACTCCTTGGGCCTCTGCGATTGCAAAGTTAAGAAATTTCTCTCAATCTTCCTGAGTTCATTTTGTCCAGTTTAGATTTCATTTGTTGTTATGCTCACTGGACTTATTCAGGAAGGGAAGGAACTGTAACGAATGGTATGTTGAAAATGCACATAGGATCATAACCGTGAGCTTTAGTTTGAAGAGAATTTACGACTCCTTCATGATTTTGGTTTGACTTTCGAGAGTAATATATGTGTGTCAAGTCTGCAGATGAACTGTCTTTGACTTCGAATGTCTTTGCCAGCATATATTGAAGCCTTCTCCGGATTTCAGTGAACTCGGGATCTGATAGTGGATTTGGAATGGTTTCTTTGAGATTAGCCAGTATGGGGCGATATGAGTCCATGACTCGCTTAATTGATCGTGAGGAACCATACAAATCTCTGATGACAAGCTCTAACTTATTGAGATCAAAGTTGCAGATGGCAAGCAACAGTATGGGTGGGGAGGGGCTGAGTCTTCCATGATGCCCCATCCCCACCGAAAGCATTCCACCCTACGCGGGGGAAAAATATGGTGGCTGACGCATCGAAAATGCCATTGCACTTCTTGTTGGAATTTTTGCTGCGGGAATTGTCTGCGAATGTAGAGTATAAACTTGCATTGAGGCTATTTTTTTTGTAACTTTGGATTTTCAAAAGAAAGATGGTATGTTATGACACATGAAATCAAATATCCAGTTGGAATACAGAGTTTCTCCGAAATAATCACCGGAGGTTATGTGTATGTTGACAAGACGATGTATGTCAGAAAAATGATAGATACAGGCAAATACTATTTCCTGAGTCGTCCTCGTCGCTTCGGGAAAAGTCTTTTTCTTACGACTCTTGAAGCATATTTTGAGGGTCGCCGCGACCTCTTCAAAGGACTCGCCCTTGACACCGACGATGTCGATTGGACTCCAAAACCTGTCATCAAGTTCTCCTTCAATGCAATCCGACCTACTGAAAAAGAAAATCTAGACAAATATCTCAATGCCACTCTATCAGATTATGAGAGAAAATATGAAGTAAAATACATATTAGGAGACTTCACCGATAGATTTGCCTCCATAATTAGACAAGCAAAAGAAAAGACCGGTCAAAATGTAGCAATACTTGTTGATGAATACGATGCTCTTCTTCTCTCAACCCTCGAACCAGAGAAAGAGGAATTTAACTCATATTATCGTCAGACATTGAAATCACTTTTTTCTGTACTCAAAAATGAGGATCAGAGTATCTATTTTGTTTTTATCACCGGCATTTCAAGGTTTAGTCAAACAAGTCTTTTCAGCGGAGCCAATCATCTGGAAGATATCTCGATCTTTAACGATTATGGAGCCATCTGCGGTATTACAGAACAGGAACTTCATGATAATTTTAAGGCTGGAATAGAAAAATTTGCGGAAGAAGAGGGTATTGAGTTTGATGAAATGCTCGCAGAACTGAAGGAAAACTATGACGGCTATCATTTTTCCAAGAAATGTCCTGATCTTTATAATCCATTCAGCATATTGAGAACATTGAAGTCAAGAGAAATCGACAATTATTAGAATCCTATCTCAACAATCCGGTTTCCCTTCTCTTTGAGAGCGGATTTGTGACTATAAAGTCCTACTCAAAAGAAAGAAAATCTTACAGTCTCGGTCTCCCTAACATGGAGGCTGCGATCTCTTCAGCCACCAATAACCTCGACTCCTGGATAATAGAAAATAGCTGAATCATCTTTCAGATGGGCAATACGCCAATCGCGAAGCCGTATCCTATTGGGGATTTAAAGTAGTTGCCCAGTCTGCCTGTATTGGAGCAGAGAAGTCGGAATTTTGTGAAATTTGAGCCTAAAAAAGTCGGAGTTTTGTGAAATTTGAGCCAAAAAAAAGTCGGAATTCTGTGAAATTGAAACGGAAGCAATGAGAAATCTACAATCGAACTTTATTTGTTAGTGATGCACTGTAGCTTGTGTCCTTCTTCGAAAGTGTCGGAGACAGTGAGCATTATTCCGAATGCTGCCGCCCCAATACTGCTGCGAGCCACTCAAATAGGGAAAGCATTTTTCATAAGTTCAATCATCGACCCATAGAATTTCTTTCGTGTCCGTCCCAAATACTGAAGATGATAGAACTGAACGAATGTCGGTTTGCCAATTTTTGCATAATGTCCAACCGTTTTATTCGCTAATTCTATAAGCTTCCATCTTAGCGAGTCATATATTAGAATTATACAATCTGCTACAACTAACTAAATTTGAGAAGAACCTGATTTATCAAGATAAGGGAGAGATGCTAAGGCTGCATTGTAACTTTGCAGAAAAACAGAATCCCTTATGAAAAATCTATTGAAAATTCCTATCTTATTCACTGTAGTTGCCGTTTCTGCATGCCGGAGCCATAAGAAAGTAGAGGTATCTGACCATTACGCTACTGACTCTTGCAAAGTTCAAACAGACTTGACAGTACATTCTATCACCAACATAGAAAAAAATGAGTACATAGACTCTCTTCTCGCCCAAGACCAGTTGGAATTCAAAGATGGAGCCGGAGAGATTAGAATCCACTCCAATGGAGAAGTGTCGATCAAAGGCCTAAAGTCTGCACATCTAATGCGGCAAAATACTCATAAACACTCAGCAACAACTGTCACTCTCAACGACAGTGTAGCTGCCAAATCCCAAATAAAATCTACAAAAACCACGACGAAAGCAACAAAAGCCAACACTGTCATTCCAGTAGCTTCCTCTATTTGGCTCAAAGTCTTGTCTTTCATAATAATTCCTATTCTGGTCCTTTTAACAATCCGATACATCAAAAGCTCATGGCTCAACTCGAAAAACTAATCCCATTCCTTATCTTTTGGGAAACCGGAGTTCAAGATGCATCCCTTCCCAACGAAACACTATTCGTCAAAGCAAAAGCTCGCGGAATAGCCAGCGATTCTGGCGATAGGGGAGGGGCGACAATGGTAGGCGTTACAATCGGTACATACCGCGATTACTGCAACCGCAAAGGAATACAACACCCTTCAGTCTCCACACTCTCGAAATTGTCTTATTCAGAATGGCTCGACATCCTCAAGACCATGTTCTGGGATCGTTGGCAAGCCGATCAGATAGCCAATCAAAGAGTTGCCGAGTTGCTCGTAGATTGGGTATGGACCAGTGGCAACTATGGAATAATAATCCCGCAGAAACTTATCGGAGTAAAATCAGACGGCATAGTGGGTTCGAAAACCCTCTATGCCGTCAATGCCCGCAATCCGGCAGAATTATTCGTAACTCTGAAAAGAGAAAGAATCGCCTATACGAATCGCATATGTCTATCGCGTCCTGCCAACGCCAAATTCCGAGCCGGCTGGCTACGGCGCATCAATTCCTTATGAATATTTCTACAACTTCATAAATATAATGGAAATTTTCATATTTCAGATTCTTTTATTATCTTTGCAAAACATACAATCTAATCTGACATGAAACATTCTTATTTAAAGATCTTTTTTCTCTGCGCGATAATTTCTGCGGCTTTCTCAGCTGCAGCTACCGGTAATTCGGTCTCCGGCCTAAATGCCAAAGACTTTAAGAAATATTGGGTGGTAGAGTCGGAAGGTCCCTGCAAAGTGACTTTCCAAGGCGATACCGCTGAATTCGTAGCTCCAAAAGGGTTTAGCGTCTGGCGTAAAGACAAGATGAGCGGACGCACTGTCATCGAATATGATGCGCAGGTAGTCGTGGAAGGTCCCGATGATCGTCTTAGCGACCTCAACTGCTTCTGGATGGCTTCAGACCCTAACGCCCCCGATCCTTTTAAGAATCTTAACAAAAGGGGTGGCAAGTTCGTAAATTCCTATGCTCTGCAATTGTACTATCTTGGCTATGGAGGAAATCATAATTCAACCACACGTTTCCGCCGCTATACGGGAGATGAGCGAGGAGTGAATGATGAAGCTTATCGCCCTGCAATCATAAAGGAATACACAGATGCCGACCATCTGCTTAAGCCCGGCAAATGGTATCATATCAAGATTACTCACGACGGCCTTCGCACTCAATACTTCATCGACGGAGAAAGGATAGTCGACTTCCGTGATCCTGCGCCACTTACTGAAGGATGGTTTGCTTTCCGGACTACACTCAGCCGGACACGCCTGACCAATTTCTCCTACATATGTCAACCCCTGCAAGAAACTGATGTCCCACTTGCATGGGTAGGTGAAGCTCCGAAATCTGATGTCCCGGTGACTTTCGGTGTCCCATTCGATTCAGGTACAGTCTCTAAGACTACACCTATTTCTATAGCTTCCGGCTCGCAGGAAATCCCAACAGAAAGTTGGCCATTGGCTTTTTGGCCCGATGGCTCTGTGAAGTGGGCTGCTGTCTCAGGTACGATCCCTGCCGGATCAGAAAATCTCGCAGTCCGTATCGGTCAACAAGGCAAAAAAACATCGAATAAAGAAAAGAAGCAAATGCTCGCTGAAGATGATGGTAAGCAAATCGTAGTGAGAGCCGGTAACTCCAAAGTCTATATCCCTAAAGTTACATCTTCCGACCAATTAATAGAAAATATCATCGACTCTATTGTGACAGCAGGAGTAAAAACCACTGTAGATGGTCGGCTTGTAGGTTCGATAAAAGACTCCCCGTATGTTGGCTCTGTCAAATCTTCCGACTTGAAGAGCCGTCTACTTTATTCAGGAATAGAGCGCAATGGTGCTCAACGGGCTGTCGTATATCTTAAAGGAGTCCACTATTCCGATGATGGTCGCGAATGGCTTCCGTGGACTATCCGTCTGTCAGCTTTCGGAACAAGTCCCGAAATTAAAATAACACATTCCTTTATCTTCGACGGAGATCAGGATAAAGATTTTATCTCATCTCTCGGGGTCGCTTTCGGCGTTCCAATGCGTGAACGTAGCTACAACCGCCATGTCGCTTTCTCTACTGCTGACGATGGTGTGTGGAGCGAACCGGTCCAGCCACTTGTCGGACGGAGAGTGCTGCGCAATCCGACATCCGGCCAGTTCACTCCATCCGTCCAAGAGATGCAGATGCGTGGAGAGAAGGTTTTCGACTATGCCGAATTTGATGAAGCAGGACAAAAACTCATTGGTGAATGGGCTGAGTGGGATGGTTTCCGTCTCTCCCAGAATGGTCCCGATGGTTACACAATACGCAAGAAAGCTACCCCAGACTCCCCTTGGATCGGCACTTTCGGGGGTCATCGCGCACAAGGCACTGTCTATGTAGGCGATGTGACAGGGGGCTTGACAATATCAATGAAAGATTTCTGGCAGTCCTATCCTTCCGGACTTGAAGTGTCTGGTGCACGCACACCATCAGCTACAGTCACCGCTTGGCTTTGGAATCCGGATGCAGAGCCGATGGATCTCCGGCACTATGATGACCGTCCCCATGGCCTGAACTCCAGTTATGAGGATGTTCAGGAAGGAATGAGCACTCCATATGGTATCGCGCGCACGTCGAGCATCACAATACGTCCCGATACGGGCTATAAAGGGAAGGCTAACTTCGCAGCAAACGCAGCTGCTGCCGGACTCGAAAGTGTGCTTCTTCCAACCCCCGACTATCTTCATCGCCACAAGGCTTTCGGTATCTGGAGTCTTCCTGACCGAAGCACTACAGCGCGTGCTGAAGTCGAAGACCGGCTCGATGATTATGCCGAATTCTATAAACATGCCATCGAAGAGAATCGTTGGTATGGATTTTGGAACTATGGCGACGTGATGCATGCCTACGACCCTGTACGTCACTCTTGGAGATACGACGTTGGTGGTTATGCATGGGACAATACTGAACTCGGAAGCAATCTTTGGCTATGGTATCAGTTCCTTCGGACCGCCGATCCTGCACTCTGGCGGATGGCAACCGCAATGACCCGTCACGCTTCGGAAGTAGACGTGTATCATATAGGGCCGAATGCCGGACTTGGCAGCCGTCACAATGTGAGTCATTGGGGTTGTGGTGCAAAGGAAGCGCGCATAAGTCAGGCCGGATTCAATCGTATCATGTATTATCTGACAGCCGACGAACGTCTTGGAGATTTGATGAGCAATGTGACAGACTCAGATCAAAAATTGTATACCATAGATCCAATGCGTCTTGCACAGCCACGCGAGAAATATCCTTGCACGGCCCCGGCACGTCTCCGCTTCGGGCCTGACTGGCTCGCATATGCCGGCAATTGGATGACAGAATGGGAGAGAACTGAAAATACATCCTATCGCGACAAGATAAAGGCTGGCATGAAGAGCATATGTGCCCTTCCGAGCCGTCTCTTCACCGGCCCTCTTGCGCTTGGCTATGACCCAGCTACCGGCATCATCACTTCTGAATGCGACTCAACGCTTCAGACCACCAATCATCTTATGACTATCATGGGAGGCTTCGAACTCAACAATGAGCTTATGGAGCTAATCCCCGATAAAGATTGGGAAGATGCATGGCTTGAACACGCTACCCTCTATAAGAGCAAAGCCCGGGAGATCAATCGCAATAAGTTCCGTGTAGCTCGTCTGCAAGCTTATTCCGCATGGAAAAAAGGAGATAAAGAAAAAGCTGCGGAAGTCTGGCACGACCTTTTGACCACTGCCGAACATACTGAAGCACCCCGTATGTCCGTTAATATGATAGAAGGGAGTGAAGTTCCTGCTCCGATCCACGAGGCAACTCCTATAAGCACCAACGACGCTGCCCTTTGGAGTCTCGATGCAATCTATATGCAGGAAGTAATCCCTCAAGACTAAATTTTGAATAATAAAGGCTTTAAAGCCCTTAAGGCCATTAAAGCCCTTAAAGCCCTTACAAAATGATAGTAACATTTATAGGTGGTCTCGGCCTTTCTGAGATATTGGTGATAGCACTCGTAGTCCTTCTTTTCTTCGGAGGAAAGAAAATCCCTGAACTCATGAAGGGTCTTGGAAAAGGAGTCCGTTCTTTCAAAGATGGCATGAAGGAAGTGGAATCCGGTCTCAACGACGATGACAAAGAAGAAGTAAAGAAAGAGAGCGCGAAAGGCGAGAAATGACACATGGCGACTGAAAAATCGTCACAAAACTTGAAAGATAGTTCCGGACAGACATTCTGGGACCATCTCGACGTGTTGCGGGGAGTGCTGATACGTGTACTCGTCGTAGTGCTTCTCCTTACCATAGTGGCATTTATCCTAAAGGATGAGGTGTTCGGGATTGTATTGGCTCCGAAATCCCCCGATTTTGTGCTTTATCGTTGGCTTTCTCTCCTTTCGGAAAAATTGGGATTCAATGTAATAGACACTTTTGATGTGGCTCTGATCAATACCGGTCTTGCCCAGCAGTTTATGATACACATGAAGACTGCTTTCTGTGTAGCCCTTATTGTGGCATCCCCTTATATACTGCATCAACTTTTTGGCTTTGTATCCCCGGCTCTTTATGCCAATGAAAGGAAATATTCTGTAAGGCTTTTGGTAGGTGGCTACATAATGTTTTTAGTTGGTGTCTTATTGAGCTATTTCATCATCTTTCCACTTACATTCCGATTTCTCGGTACATATCAAGTATCATCTGAAGTGACCAACCTGATTTCTTTGGAGTCATACATGAGCGTTCTGATAATGCTCTGCCTTTTCATGGGCATTATGTGTGAACTTCCCGTGTTATCCTATATAGCGACGAAAGCCGGAATCATCGATTCCAGCTTCCTAAAGCGTTATAGGCGTCATGCCATATTGGTGATTTTGGTGGTCTGTGCAATAATTACGCCGACATCAGATGCTTTCACATTGCTGATCGTCTCTCTGCCTATATGGCTTCTCTACGAAGCCTCCATCCTAATCTCACATAAAGCAAAATAGTCTTTCCTTTCAGAGAAAGAAGGAATTATTTGCTGGCTTCCTCCTTGATCTTGGTCAATGCTTCGATAGGAGTGAAAGTGGTGCGTGCCTTCGGGTTGAATGTGATTGTCACAGTGTCGCCGCTGACAACATAATTGACATACATGTTTGTGCTGTCATTGCCTACTACGACTGGTATGCCCGTCTTGTCGGTGGCTGTATAGACGCTGTCGGTCTTTTGGAAAGGCTTGTCGAGCATCAAGATATGTTTGATTTTGGTGCGGTTGCCGTTTTCGTATACGAATACAGCCGACTGCTCAGGGCTAAGAGCATAAATGATTCGTCCGTCGTATGAACCCTTGCGGCTATTCTTTCCCTTGATATCAAAATAAGTTGCGTCATAAAGGCCGCTTTCTACCGGTTGATCGGCATAAAATGCTTCGTTGGCTACTTCAGTCTCTGCTTCTTTTTCTTTGTTTGCATTGCCGCCGCAAGATGCCATGAGAAAAGCAAGTCCGCAGAGGCCTAAAATTTTAAATGTTTTCATGTTTAGTAGTTTTTGGTTATTCTCACATAGTTATAACATTCTAAAGATATGAAAAGTTATTCTATTCAACTTTTGGAGTCCAATAAGTGTTATAAAAATATAGGAGGATAATAGATGATGGAGTGAGGGAGTTCTCTCCGGTATTGTTAAACCACCTTTAAATCTCATTGACTATGGACGTTAAGATCAAAGCAATTCACTTCGACATCAGCGACAAGCTCGAAGCTTTCACCAACAAGAAAATCGATAAACTCGTCCGCAGGTTCGATGCCATCGGCGGCGTAAACGTCAACTATACACTCGTAAAGCCGGAAACCAACAATAATAAGGAAGCCGGTGTGGAACTCATAATCCCGGGAGCAGCATCGATATTTGCTTCCAAGACTGCCGACTCCTTCGAGGAAGCCCTTGACCTCGCTCTCGAAGCTCTTGAAAGTCGCCTCGAACGCAACAAGGAAAAGAAGTAACTAATAATCCCTCTTCTCGTCTTTAGCCTTAGAACACTTGACGAGTATTATGAATTTCTTAAATCTTGCAGATACTAACCGGCCTTTTATGGCTGAGCTTGAAGCAGCTGCTTCTAATGTGATTAGAAGTGGCTGCTATCTTCATGGTCCCGAGACAAAAGCTTTTGAAGAAGAACTCGCTGCTCAATGTGGTAGTAAATATGCTATCGGTGTGAGCAATGGGTTGGATGCATTGCGACTCATATTGCGCAGTTATATCGAACTCGGTCGCCTACATAAAGGGGATGCGGTCATGGTAGCCGCCAATACTTTTATTGCAACCGTACTTCCTATCACGGAATTCGGGCTCATCCCCGTTTTCGTAGAGCCGGATCCGGACACTATGAATTTCAGTTGGAGCGAAGCATTGCGTATTTTAAATGAAAATGATGCGTCTGATGCTCCATTGGATATACGTTGCGCCATGATAACCCATCTTTATGGCACTCCCTGTTGGGATAGCAAAGCGGCCATAGAGTTTAGGCGTCGAGGCATCTTCATTGTGGAAGATAATGCTCAGGCTATTGGAGCGCAAGCGGCTGAATCAGGATTCAACGGAGTCCGATCTACAGGCAATCTTGCCGATGCGTCAGCTATCAGTTTCTATCCAACAAAAAATATTGGTGGGCTTGGCGATGGTGGGGCTGTGCTGACTAATGATGTTCATCTTGCCGATACAGTAAAGGCCTTGGCAAACTATGGCACGGACCGTCGCTATCATAACCTATATGCCGGCTACAACTGCCGTCTCGACGAAATCCAGGCTGCATTCTTGCGTGTGAAACTTCATCATCTTCAAGAAGAGATAGATCGCCGCAATCATATAGCTGCTCTCTATGCCAAAGAGATAAAAAATGATTTTGTGACTCTTCCACAGATCTTCCCCAACATGGTTCAGGTGTGGCATCAATATGTGATTTGCGTCTCTCCTGAGATTCGTGATCGATTAAGGGTATATCTTGATGAGAATGGAGTGAAGACCGACATACATTATCCCGTTCCTCCTTATCTTCAGCCTTGCTATGCCGAAGAATATGGACCGAAAGAGAACACTGTAGCCTCTGTATTGGCTAAGAGTTGCATAAGTCTTCCGATAGCTAATGTCACTGATGAGGATGCAGTCAAAATTGCCAGTCTTATAAATGACTTTGCTCTATGAAAGACAATAAAAAGAAATCAAAGGCACCGAATGAAAAATCTAAACAGACAAAACGACTCGTCATTGTCATATCTTCAGTGGCGGTAGTTGCTATAGCTGTTTTTGTAGCGATGTCTTTTCTATTCTCCGGGATGGCCCCATCAAGTGCAGTTGTCAGGATTCCTGCCGGTGCTTCTAAATCACAGTTGCAAGATTCTATTTCAAAATATCTTGGCGACAGTTATGCAAAAAAAGTTACCCGTCTTGTAAGTCTGCGCGGCACCGACCTCAATTCCCGTCATGGGGCATATCTCATTGAGGCCGGAATGAGTCCGTTTACTGCTATGCGCCGGCTGACAGGGGGACCGCAGCAACCGTTGACCATCACTATCAATGGGTTTCGTCTCCTCCCCGTCCTTGAGGAGAAGGTGGCAGCCAGATTTGACTTCACTCAAGATTCCATAGCCGCTGCTCTTTCTGACCCATCTTTATTAAAGGAGTATGATTTGACTCCACAAAAGGCTCTCGCCCTCTTCATAAATGATTCATATGAGTTCTTTTGGAATGCCTCTCCTGTAGACGTGATAAAGAAGGTAGGAGAGCATTATAATGATGTGTGGTCTTCTGAAAGGAAAGCTAAGGCAGAGGCTCTTGGATTGTCGCCGGCTGATATTATGATTTTGGCTTCTATCGTTGATGAAGAAACAAACAAGACAGATGAGAAAGGGGCTATAGGACGCCTTTATATCAACCGCCTCAAACGTGGCATGAAACTTGAAGCTGACCCAACTGTACGCTACGCCGGGGGTGATTTCACTATAAAGAGAATCGTAAGGCCGCGGGAAGTGCAGGGAGCTTATAACACCTATCTGCACCCCGGACTCCCGCCGGGTCCCATACGCACTACCTCTGTGGAAACTATAGATGCCATTCTTGACAGCAAACCTCACGACTATATCTTTATGTGTGCTAAAGAAGATTTCTCCGGCTATCATAATTTTGCTTCTACTTATTCTGAGCATCAGGCCAACGCCCGGAGATATAAGCGTGAACTTGATCGTCGAGGTATTTATTGACAATCTACTTAGTTGAATTTTAATAAATTATAAACTTTATCTACAGGTAATAAGCCATGCGGAACACGCGACTTAATCTTAATTTCCGATTAATTTTGCTCATCGTTTTGACAGCGATGCCATATGCCGTGTCCCATGGTGAAAGATTGCCGGATGAACTCAAATGGTCGCCTGCTGATTCCGTCACTGAAGCTACAAATCGTAATTGGTGGTATCTTTTCAAAAAGGGTCAGCTCAGTATGTCTGACACCACTGTGCAATGGCCGAAATTCCTTGGCTTTTGTGTTAAGGTCTATAACTGGGGCGACCGCGTTTTCAGCTCTACTGATCATGATTATGTAATAGGTACCGGTAAAAAATGGCGTGCCCGTTTGATCAACGACAACTGGAATGATTCCTATTATCTTCATTTCACTAATAAATTCCGTTCCCTAATGAACGGAAACATCCATGCCCTCGCCGGCGCTTCAATCCAATATATGGCTGTAAGCTACACTTATTCTCTTGACATCACACATATGGTCAATGGGGGCCCAATCAACTATAAGAAGCAGGAATTTGGTTTCAATTGTGCAAGGTTCAGCATCGACGGGTATTATTATTCCAATGGTGGTGGTACTTATATCCGTACATTTGGAAATTATAAGGATCATAAGAATGTGCGTATTCCTTTTGATGGAGTGTCAAAGAATTCTTTTGGTATTGATGGATATTATTTCTTCAACGGTTACAAATACTCTCAAGGGGCTGCTTATAATTTCTCCAAATTTCAGTTGAGGAGTCAAGGGTGTTTCATGGCAGGCTTCGCCTATTGCAATCAAAACATTACATTCGACTTTACGAAACTTCCTGAAGAGCTTCATCCCTATATGTCGTTTGATAGAATGAACTATCGTTTCCACTACAACGACTATAATCTCCTGTTTGGCTATGGATACAATTGTGTGATCGACCATCATTGGCTCTACAATATTACGGTCATCCCGGGGTTCGGGTTCAACCACTGCTATGAAGATTCTGCTGATGGAAGTGCAAAACTTCTTTCGGTCAGCGGACGTGCTATGACGTCATTCACATATAATAATCGTAACTGGTTTGCCGGTCTTCAGGCAAAGGTACGCGGCAATTGGTATCACTCAAAAGGCACCTCCCTCTTCAACTCCGTAGAAAGTGTAGTCCTCTCAGGAGGCATACGTTTCTAAGGGCTCAAAATTGCACGCTACCCCATTCAATATTGAAAAAAAGTGAAAAAGACACAGCAAATTAGGAATTTCGTTAATTTTTTATTATCTTTGCACTCTGAACGCAAAAATAGGGCATTGAGCGGCATCTATGCGACTCAATGCCTTTTTTGCCCCAAGCGACATAGTTAACGAAAAACAAGAAAGAACTTAAATTAGAATGAAACCACAGCCAATCAAGAAAACCATTGAGCTGGGCGACGGCCGCACTATTACAATAGAAACCGGCAAACTCGCCAAACAGGCAGATGGTGCGGTGGAAGTCCGCATGGGCAACACCATGCTTCTCGCTACCGTCTGCTCTGCGCAGGAAGCTAACGAGGGTGTCGATTTTATGCCCCTCACTGTTGAGTACAAAGAAAAATACTCATCCATCGGTCGGTATCCCGGCGGTTTTCTGAAACGCGAAGGACGTGCCAGCGACTATGAAATCCTTACATCCCGTCTCGTTGACCGCGTGCTCCGCCCTCTCTTCCCGGACAATTACCATGCTGAAACTTTCGTAAACGTAACACTCTTCTCAGCCGACGAGAATGACGCTCCTGATGCTCTCGCCGGTATCGCAGCTTCTGCAGCCCTCGCTTGCAGCGACATCCCTTTCAATGGTCCGATCTCTGAAGTTCGAGTTGCGCGTGTGAAAGGGGAGTGGGTGATCAACCCCACTTTCTCCCAGATTGAAGAAGCTGACATCGAGCTGATGGTAGGTGCCACCTACGACAACATAATGATGGTGGAAGGAGAAATGAACGAAGTCAGCGAAGCAGAGCTCCTCGAAGCCCTTAAGGTGGCTCACGAAGAAATCAAGAAGCATTGCCTTGCTCAGATGGAACTCATGAAGGAAGCCGGAAAGGAGACTAAGCGCGAATACTGCCACGAGGTCAACGACGATGCTCTCCGTGCTGACGTTCACGCTAAGTGCTACGATAAGGCTTACGAAATTGCAAAGACCGGAAGCGCAGACAAGCAATGGCGCAATGAGTCATTCAAGGCTATCCGCGACGAATATATCGAGTCTCTTCCTGAAATGACTGAAGAGCAGCTCGCAAACTATACTGAGGAGCAACGTCTCGCCATGGTGAAGCGTTACTACCACGACGTTGAGAAAGAAGCTATGCGCCGCTGTGTCCTCGATGAAGGTATCCGACTCGACGGCCGCAAGACTACTGAAATACGTCCTATCTGGATTGAGACTGATTATATCCCGGGCCCTCATGGTTCAGCCATATTTACCCGTGGTGAAACTCAGGCTCTCGTGACTGCTACTCTTGGCACTACTCTCGACGAAAAAATTGTAGACGACGTGCTAAATCAGAGCAAGGAGCGTTTCCTCCTTCACTATAATTTCCCTCCATTCTCTACCGGCGAAGCTAAGGCTCAGCGTGGTGTAGGGCGTCGTGAGATCGGTCATGGCAACCTTGCTCACCGTGCCCTCAAGCGCATGTTCCCAGATGGATTCCCATATACTTGCCGCATTGTCAGCGATATCCTTGAGTCTAATGGTAGCTCTTCAATGGCAACTGTATGCGGCGGTACTCTTGCTCTCCTCGATGCAGGCGTGAAGATGAAGCGTCCTGTAGCCGGAGTTGCAATGGGTCTTATCTCCGATCCGGGTGCAGTCAAATATGCTGTACTCTCCGACATCCTTGGCGATGAGGACCACCTCGGCGATATGGACTTCAAGGTGACTGGTACGGAAAATGGCATCACAGCCACTCAGATGGACATAAAGTGTGACGGTCTTAGCTATGAGATTCTTGCAAAGGCTCTCGACCAGGCTCGTCAGGGTCGTCTACATATCCTCGGCAAGATTGCTGAGGCAATTCCGGAGCCACGCGAAGACTATAAGCCTCACGTGCCTCGTCTCATTACACTCGAGATTCCGAAGGATATGATTGGAGCCGTAATTGGTCCGCAAGGTAAGATTATCCAGGGTATTCAGGAAGAGACCGGTGCTATTATTTCAATTGAAGAAGACGAGAAACTCGGCATTGGCAAGGTAGAGATAGCTTCCAAAGATAAGGCAAGCATCGACGCTGCGCTTGCTAAGATCAAGGCTATCGTGGCAATGCCTGAAGAGGGTGAAACCTACGATGGCAAGGTTCGCTCAATTCTTGATTTCGGTGCATTCGTTGAGTTTATGCCAGGTCGTGACGGTCTTCTCCACATAAGCGAGATCTCATGGGATCGTCTGGAGAATATGGAAGCTTCCGGACTCAAAGAAGGCAATACTGTTAAGGTCAAGCTCATAGAGATAGATAAGAAGACCGGCAAATACCGTCTTTCAATGCGTGCTCTGACTGAAAAGCCTGAAGGCTACGTAGAGCGTGAAGCTCGTCCAAGAGGGGAGCGTGGCGACCGTCCTCGCCGTGAAGGCGGCGACCGTCCCCGTAGAGACGATGACCGTCCTCGCCGCGACGGCGACCGTGGACACCGTCGTGATGGAGGCAACGACCGTGGCCCTCGCGGACCCCGTCGCGAATGATTAATCGACACTCATAATAAAGAAGGCCAGTTCCGACTATCGGAGCTGGCTTTTAAAAATATATTCTACTATACGAATGACTCCCAATACTGAATATCCTCCTCACTTGATAAATCTTTCTCGCCATCTCGACCATAGGGGAAATCTTTCTGTGGTAGAGCAGCGTAAAGACATTCCTTTCGACATCGCAAGGGTATATTGGATCTATGATGTGCCGGGAGGGGAGTGTAGGGAAGGGCATGCCTATCATGAATCGCAGGAATTCATAATTGCCTTGTCTGGAAGTTTTGATGTGCTTGTCGATGACTTGAATTCACGGCGAGTCTATTCTCTCAACCGTTCTTACTATGGGCTTTACGTCCCCTCAAGATGCTGGCGAGAACTCTCTAACTTCTCGACCAACGCCGTTGCACTGATATTGGCTTCCACTCCCTACGATGAAGCTGATTATATATTCGACTATTCTCAATTGCTGTCTTCAAAATGAATAAATCTTCCGTATATGATTGCTCGGTGATAGAGCTCAACTGCTTTTCAAGCGACAGAAGGGGTAATATGTCTGTAGTGGAAAATGGCAAGACTCTCCCTTTTGATGTCAAAAGGGTCTATTATCTATATGATGTACCCGGTGGCGTAGAGCGTGGCGGCCATGCCCATCGCTCTCTTTATCAATTGATAATAGCAGTCAGCGGAAGCTTTTCGGTCACTCTTGACGACGGTCATCTAAAGCGCACTGTCCTTCTGAATCGCCCTTACAAAGGACTCTTGATAGTGCCTGGATTGTGGAGGACTATTGAGGATTTCTCGTCTGGAGCCGTGTGTATGGTGCTTGCTTCTGCTGAATATGATGAAGATGATTATATCCGGCATTATGGATCATTCTTAAATCTTAAGAACTGAAGGATGGCAGATTTTCAAATTATTCGTTACGATGACTCTTGGAAGAATGAGTGGGATGCCTTTATCAAAGACTCGAAAAATGGCACTTTTCTCTTCCGAAGAGACTATATGGACTATCATTCCGATCGCTTTCATGATAATTCTTTGATATTTCTATCCAAAAAGTCAATTATCGCAGTTCTTCCAGCCTCTTCATCCGGCGTTGTCTTTTCTTCACATGCAGGTTTGACTTATGGAGGGCTTGTCATGGCAAGAACCATCACAGCAATAGATGTCCTTGAGATTTTCCAAATGATAATGTCATATTTGAGTGGCAATGGCTTCTCAACTTTCATCTATAAGCCCATCCCCCATATTTATCATAAAATTCCTGCCGAAGAAGATCTTTACGCTCTCTTCAGGCTTAATGCCTCTTTAGTGGCAAGGGGATTGTCGTCGACTATTCTCCAAGAAGATCGTCTTAAATTCAGGAATATTCGCAAGTATGGAATCAGAAAGGCGCTGAAGAATAATGTATACGTTGAGCAGACCTCCGATTTCTCAGCTTTTTGGCAAATTTTGGAGTCTAACTTGGCTCTCCGTCACGGCACTACGCCTGTCCATTCGCTCCGAGAAATTGAGCTTCTCGCATCCCGGTTTCTTGATGAAATCAAACTGTATGTAGCGAAAATCAATCAGCGTGTACTCGCCGGTGTCGTGGTCTATCTAACAGATACGGTAGCTCACTCCCAATATATTTCAGCCTCTCCGGAAGGGAGGGAATTAGGAGCCCTCGATCTCATTTTCGATTATCTTATCAATGACCTCTACTCCGGGTCAAGATATTTTGATTTTGGCATCTCTACTGAGCATGATGGCTTCTACCTCAATGAGTCGCTTGCATATCAGAAAGAGGGTTTTGGCGGCCGGTCCATTTGCTATGACAGATATGAACTCCGTATTTCGACTTAAGAAAATATTTGATAAATGCTTTTCAATTCGTTTGAATACCTCATATTCCTTCCCATCGTCTTTCTCCTGTATTGGAACGTATGCAAGTCAGGAAGAAGCAAGAATCTTTTGCTGATTGCCGCAAGCTATGTATTCTACGGATGGTGGAACATTCGTCTGCTTGGGTTGATTTTCCTTGTATCCATTGTCGCTTTCATCGGTGGGGTAGTGGTGGCTTCAAAAAAGACAACCCCCTTTTGGCGGCGAGCGACCCTGACGATTGTCATCATATTGAATATAGCTACTCTCGTAGCTTTTAAATATTATGGCTTCTTTGCCTCGAGTTTTGTCAGGGTGCTTAATGTAGTCGGATTCACTCCTGATATCCCGACACTCAATCTTATTCTCCCCGTAGGCATTTCTTTCTATTCCTTCCAAGCCATAAGCTATGTCATTGATGTCTATCGCGGCACTACATCCGCTACAAAGGATCTCCATGCTTTTTTAGTCTACATCAGCTTCTTCCCTCAGTTGGTAGCTGGTCCGATAGAACGTGCATCCAACATATTGCCGCAATTCTTGCGCGACAAACGTCCCTTTTCCTATAAAAGAGGAGTAGGGGG
>CAMWLX010000012.1 GCA_947175225.1 uncultured Porphyromonadaceae bacterium | reverse complement strand
GTGCGCTAACTACATTGCTTGACGCCGTAAATTGGTCTTAATTTAGTGACATTGGCATTATGCATTATCGTAAGTGTCGCTCTTTGACGAGGCCGTGGCGGAATGCCTGAAGAAGATCCCGAAGTTCGTTTATTTGCCCTTGCAATTCCGCTCCCTTGTCAGTGTCACGCACGCGGAGTCGCTTTGCCGATAACTCTACAATCTGCTTCGACCCTAAGATGTCAGTGCCTTCCTTAACTGCCATCTCTGCAGATTCAAACGGCTCATGCTGCACGAGCTCCAGCCCTCGGCTATGATATACCAAGGTATACCCGGCAATACCCGTCGTAGCATGATACGCCTTGGCAAAACCCCCGTCGATCACAAGTAATTTGCCGTTGGCACGCATCGGGCTTTCTCCTTTTGCAGCCCTCACCGGAACATGTCCGTTGATGATATGGCGGTGTTCTCCTTCCACTCCGAATGCATCGAGGATTCCATCGACCACCTTCTCATCATTCCTTAGCTTGAAATAATTCCCCTTTTCTTCCGAATGTGTCGATTCATCCTTTATAAAATATCGCTCGAAAGTGGCCATCTTCGACTTGTCAAAAAGAGGGGAGTCCTTCCCGCACCATAGATACCAATAATAGTCTATAGCAAATTGCTTCAGTTTTGGGTCTGTATCATAGTTGAATGCCGAGCGCATCATCATCCCGATACGGTGCATCAGCTCGCGCCCCTTATATTTTTTGCCATACAACTCCACTTCCTTCAAACTTCCATCTTCATTAAGAGGCATCGAAGCATGAAAGAGCAGATTGGAATTATAGATGGCATACATGCATCCGTGCGAGAGAAGACACTGTATATGGCGGTTAAGTTTATCGCTCACCATAAACGAATGATGGAGTTTCTCCACCAGCGACGCTTCCTCTTCAGTAAGAGCATAAGGATCGTCTGGCAATACAGTTGGGAAATGGCTGTCTTTGAGTTCATATTCCTTCCCATCAATTTCAATCACTCCTTTCTCCGGGCGAAGGAGATGAAGAAGTCTGCGGTCTTCCATCTTCCATTCCGGACGATTCTCAATCATCTGCCCCTCAAGTTTGAACTGAATGATGCTGATTGCCTTATGCATCTTCGCCCACAGTTGACGTGATTTTTCATCGGGAGCATGCTCTTTATCCATTATATGTGGCCCGAACCCTTCGCACGGGTCGTCTCCGTAAGTCTCAAGGGCAAAAGTGGCGAGCGGCACAAGATTGATTCCATAGCCATCCTCAAGAGTCGCCATATTTCCATATCGAAGCGAAAGCCTCAATACATTCGCTATGCAACAGTCGTTGCCGGCAGCTGCCCCCATCCAGAGAGCATCATGATTGCCCCATTGGATATCGAAACGCTCATACTCACAAAGAGTGTCCATTATCAGATGCGCCCCGGGTCCTCGGTCGAAGATGTCTCCGAGAATATGAAGCTGGTCGATGCTCAGGCGCTGAATCACATTGCAGAGAGCAATGATGAAATTGTCTGCCTGGCCTGTGGAGATGATTGTCTCAATAATGCGGCGGAAATAAGCATCCTTGTCATAGTCTGTCGGAGATTCATGCAGCAATTCCTCTATAATATAGGCATATTCTTTCGGGAGAGCCTTCCTCACTCTGGAACGTGTATATTTGGAGGAGACAGACTGAAGCACAAGTATCAGCTGATGCAGAGTGACGCTATAGAAGTCTTCCATATTGTCTTCCTCCGCCTTCGTATATTCCAATTTGCTCTCCGGGTAATAGATGAGTGTGCAGAGGTTTCGGATATCCTGCTCACGAAGCGAATTGCCGAATATCTCAGTCACTTTTCGGCGTATATTGCCCGATGCATTGCGCAGTATGTGAGAAAACGCCTCATTTTCGCCATGAAGGTCAGCCACAAAATGCTCTGTCCCTTTTGGCAGGTTCTGGATAGCCTCAAGATTTATGATCTCGGTGCTGGCTGCCTGCACATTAGGGAAAGACTGGGAGAGCAGACTCAATATCCTCAAGTCTGTCTCCTTGTCTCTTGCTTCATTTATGTCTACTGCCACTGGCAGATTACTCTTGTGGTCCATACCACGTGGAATACATATGATAGTTGTTTGCGATCTTAATGTTCATCTCCTTTGCTTTCTCCGGCTCTACCATCTTGACGAACTTCGCCGGGCAACCTGCCCAAAGCTCATGCTTGCCAATCTTAGTATTGCTAAGCACGACTGATCCGGCTGCCACGATAGCTCCTTCTCCAACTACGGCATTGTCCATCACTACGGCGCCCATTCCGATCAAGGCATAATCTTCCACTTTGCAGCCATGAAGCACTACATTGTGTCCTACTGAAACATGGTCGCCGATCTCAATCGTAGATTTCTCATAGAGAGTATGGAGCACACTGCCGTCTTGGATATTGACGCCATTGCCCACACGGATTGAATTGACATCGCCACGCAGCACAGCACCAAACCATACGCTGCATCCGTCGCCGATCACTACGTCGCCTACCACCACTGCATTTGCCGCAAGGAAGCAATCCTTGCCTATCACCGGGGTAAATCCCCTCACTTCCTGTATTATTGCCATAGTTTTTGCTTTTTATTATGATTATAATGGTTTCTCATGATTTCTCATGATTTCTCATGATTCCCCATGACATAATTCTCCATTCTCCATTCTCCATTCTCAATTCTCAATTCTCCATTCTCAATTTTCTTAGCGAGCCACTTCGCTTCCTCTTCTGATAGAAGAGGGGAGAGCCTTTCATAGACCTCCTTATGATAGGCTTCGAGCCATTCCTTCTCCTCCGGGGTGATGATCTCCCATTCTATAAGATTCAGGTCGAAGGGGAAAAGGGTCAGATTGCGGAAGCGGTAGAAATCGCCGAATTCATTGCTCTTCCACAGCTCCACGGCAAGCATATTCTCACAACGGATGCCATATTTATCCTCGATATAAATCCCCGGCTCGTTGCTCATCACCATCCCCGGCTCCAATGGCACCGGAATCTCATTCATGCGTATCTGCACCGGACCCTCATGGCAGTTGATAAAAAATCCTACCCCATGTCCTGTGCCATGATAATATGCTTTCCCTTCATTCCAGAGATATTGGCGAGCCAAAATATCGAGCTGTGCTCCGCGAGTCCCTTTCGGGAACGTTGCTTTGGAGAGTGCAATGTGTCCTTTCAGCACTAAGGTGAAGTCATGCTTTTGTTCCGCAGTGGCTTCTCCTCCAAGCACGATAGTGCGTGTGATGTCGGTAGTGCCCTGCTTATACTGGCCGCCACTGTCGATCAAAAGTATTCCTTGCCCTGTGACAGGGATGTCAGTTTCGTCGGTAGGTTCATAGTGTACGATTGCTCCATGTCCGTTCCAACCTACGATAGCTGCGAAACTCTCGTCAACGCAGTCTGGATCCGCAAGCCTTAATTCACGAAGCTTGCGTGCAATGCTCATTTCTGTAAGTTGCCCTTTCGGAAATTCATCGTCGATCCACTTAAACATCTTGACAAGGGCCACTCCATCTTTCTCCATGGCTGTACGCCAATGATTGAGCATGCATTCATTCTTGATGCTTTTTAATTTTGCCACCCCTTCTCCTCCGAATATCACATTGCAGTCAATATTATCGTAGATGCTGATTGCAGTGAGCGATGGGTCGATCAAAAGGCGAGTGTCTTTTGGCAATTCAGCTACAAAGTCAGACACTGTCTCGTAAGGCTTAATCTCAATATTATATAGGTCAAGATGCTTCTTTACTTCTTCACTGATCTTTTCTTCGTCGATAAAGAGCACTCTTTTACCCTCTGAGTCAATATAAAGGTAGCTGACAAACATTGGGCTGAACGATATGTCGCCGGAAGTGCGGAGGTTGGTGATCCAAGCGATATCATCCAGTGCAGAGACAAGAATCCCGTTGGCACCCGTCTTATTCACTTCCTCAAAGACTCTTCCAATTTTGGAATCGACATTTTCTCCTACGATGTTTTCATCGTGTAAAAACAGTCTGTTGAGGGGCTTGACCGGGCGGTCGGGCCAAATATAATCAAATTGAGGGAAATTGGTGTTAAATTTAATACCCTTTTCATCGAAAGCCTTCTTCATATTCTCAGCTTCTGATACGCTGAAAGTCATCCCGTCGATTCCAACAGTCTGTCCGGCTTCCATATGTTCGGTCACCCAGCCAATAAGGTCTACAGCTTCCGGTCCGTCGAGGGGCATCATTTCAAATCCTGTGCCATCAAGTTGCTGACGGGCCTGAATGAAGAATCTATTGTCTGTCCATACGTACGCGTGATATTTAGTGACGACAGCTGTGCCATTAGTCCCGTTTTCCGATTTGAATCCTGTAAGCCATTCTCTGCCACGCCAATGTGCCGGGGGTATCTCACTCTGGTGAGGGTCTGTGCTGTTGATGATGCAGCAGTCTATGCAGTGCTCAGCCATTGCCTTGCGCAATGCATCAAGCCTTTTCTTTTCAATTCTTTCCATAGTTAACTAATTTAGATGCAAAAATAATGAATTTTTCATTATATCCCCACATTCTCCTCAAATTTTTTTATATTAAGGTATCCCTATAGCGTAGTGAGCACTCTCCGAGTGCGTCCTTCATTCTCGCGAAGCCCGGAGTAGTGAGCACTCTCGCGAAGCCTTTTAATACCGTCTTTCCAGCCCCACAAAGAGAAAAATTTACATTTATTGGTCAAATTACCCCAAAATTGGTAAAATTGGGACGGGGGGGGTAAATTTTATAAAGAAACTCTTGCGTATTAAAAAAAAATGTAGTAATTTTGCATCGTCAAGAGAGGAAAGAGTTTGGTTTGAAATAATTGGCATAGCATTTTTATTTCTCTTGACAAGCAAGTCTAAAGCTTTTTAAGTAATAGTGATATAATTTGTAAGTTAGTGGTTGAGTAAGTGTTGCTTTTGCTTGTGAAAGTAGGTGCAATATCTAAAAAATCACACTGTGGCCGGAGTTTGCGAAAATCCCGGCCATAGCGTTTTTTTATAGATGGATTTTGACAAAATAAAACGAGATATCCCGAGTTGCCTCGAGATATCTCGTTATAGAAATATCACTTCACATGCTCCACAGCAGCTTTCTCTACGGGAATTGCAGCCAAGTAATTCTTGATATACTTGTTGAAGCCTTCTACGTCTTCTTCTGTCGGAGTGATGCTTGTGCCGGTGTTGCCTTCAAACACTTCCATCTCAAGATAGTCTGCAAGGTTGCGGTCGTTGACATTGTTGACAAGATACCCTGCGAGGAGAGCCATGCCCCATGCTCCTCCTTCTCCGGCAGTCTCCATTACGGAGATAGGGGAGTTGAGTGCAGCGGCAAGGATGCGTTGTCCTACGCCCGGAGTCTTGAAGAGACCACCATGGCCTGTGATGCGGTCTACCTTAATCTTCTCTTCATCGAAAAGAATGTCATTGCCGATCTTCAGGCAAGCCACGGCTGCATTCAGATTGGCACGCATGAAGTTGGCAAGGTTGAAGCGGTTTGCTACCGAGCGGACGAATAGTGGACGCCCTTCAGTAAGTCCGGTGATTGGCTCGCCGGAGAAATAATTGTAGCTGACAAGCCCTCCGCAATCAGGATCCCCATTCAAGGCATTGTTGTAGAGTTTGCCGAAGATTTCGTTCATGTCCACAGGCACTCCGAGCAATTCTGTATATTCGCGGAAGATACCTACCCATGCGTTGAGGTCGGAAGTACAGTTGTTGCAGTGTACCATTGCCACAAGGCTACCGTCAGGAGTTGTCACCATGTCGATCATCTCATACGGGCGGCTCAAATCTTTTTCAAGCACTATCATAGAGAATGAAGATGTCCCCGCAGAAACGTTGCCAGTACGCTGTTTTACGGCGTTAGTAGCCACCATTCCGGTTCCTGCGTCTCCTTCCGGCGGACATAATGGAATGCCAGCCTCAAGATTGCCGGAAATATCAAGATGCTTGGCACCCTCCGCTGTCAGATAGCCGGCATTTTCTCCGGCTACAAGAATCTTAGGAAGCACATCCTCAAGTTTCCAATCGAAATTCTTGTCGGCAATCATGCTATCGAATTTCTCTACCATGTGTGCGCTGTAGTTCTTGGTGACAGGATCCACAGGAAGCATACCGCTTCCGTCGCCGATGCCGATCACCTTCTCCCCCGTTAGCTGCCAGTGGATGTAGCCTGCAAGAGTGGTAAGGAAAGCGAGTTCTTTCACATGCTCCTCCCCGTTGAGGATAGCCTGATAGAGGTGGGAGATGCTCCAGCGCAAAGGTATATTATAATCAAATTCTTTAGAAAGGATTGCAGCAGCCTCGCCGGTGTTGGTATTGCGCCAGGTGCGGAATGGAGCAAGCATATTGCCGTTTTTGTCGAAAGGCATATAGCCGTGCATCATGGCGCTGATGCCGATAGATGCCAACTTCTTTATCTCAACTCCATATTTAGCCTTGACATCTTCGCGAAGATCGCGGTAGCAATCCTGCAAGCCAAACCATATAGCCTCCAAGCTGTAGGTCCATAAGTTGTTGACAAGCTGATTTTCCCATTCATGGCTTCCCTGGGCAATGGGATTATTATTCTCATCGATGAGGACAGCCTTGATGCGGGTAGAGCCAAACTCTATTCCGAGAATGGCCTTACCCGATTCAATTGTCTGTTTTATCTTTTCAGGCATAGTTGTATGGTTTAGATGTTTAAGGAGTTTAAACGGTTTCAAAGTATGGTATAGATGACCATAAGTATCATATCCATAAACCTGATAAACCCTTTAAACTCCTTAGACTATTTAAACTATTTACTTATTCAGCAAATAATATACATCGTTGTAGCGGAGTTCACGCTTGAATCCCTGCATAGTGGTGTCCTTGTCGATGCGTACCATCTCGATGCCTGCCATCTCTGCGTAGTCTTCCCAGTATTCAGGAGTGATGTCGTAAGAGAAGCAAGAGTGGTGCGTACCGCCAGCCATGATCCATGCTCCTGCACCAATCTCGAAGTTAGGCTTCGGAATCCAGAGAGCCGATGCTACAGGAAGCTTAGGCAGTGGCTTAGACTTGATGCATTCTACATCGTTTACGATCAGACGGAAGCGGTTGCCAAGGTCAATTACAGTGGCAGTGATGCCGTCGCCGGGCTTAGAAGTGAAGACAAGGCGTGCAGTCTGAGCCTTGCGGATACCAATGCCGAGGAAGTGAACCTCCAATCGAGGCTTTTCTTCTGCGATGAGCGGACATACCTCAAGCATGTGTGCCTGGAGGATAGAGCTGTTTGCTCCGTCGAAGTTGAGGGTGTAGTCTTCAAGGAATGAGCATCCCTTGCCCATACCCTGGCTCATATACCAAAGAGTGCGGTAGAGAGCTGCTGACTTCCAGTCGCCTTCAGCACCGAAACCGATGCCTTCAGCCATCAGACGCTGAGAAGCAAGACCCGGAATCTGATTGAAACCTACGAAGTTAGGATCGTTGATATCCTGAGTGCCGAGGTCGTCGAAGTTGGTAGTGAATGCCTTAGCGCCTTTCTCTTTCAAGATGCTGCGGAGTGCGAGTTCAGCCTTGGCTGCTTCATATACTGCCTTGTATCCTGTAGTGCCTTCTTCTTCAAGAGCTGCATCGTGAGCATATTCCTTAAAGTAAACAGCCATGAGAGCCTTGGTGTCTTCGTCGCTGACTTTCTTGTAATGCTCCATGAGTTCGCTTACAGGGCAGTAGTCTACGTGGTAGCCAAGCTGCATTTCTGCGTCAACCTTGTCGCCGTCAGTTACAGCCACATTGTTCATCTGGTCGCCGAAGCGGAGCACGAGCATATCCTGAGCGTCAGCCCAAGCTGCTGCTACGCGCTGCCAAACTGCGATGCGGTCCTGAGTGTTGGCATCTTTCCAATAGCCTACCACTACTTTGCGGCGTACCTTCAAGCGTGCGCAGATATGGCCAAACTCGCGGTCGCCATGAGCACTCTGGTTCAGGTTCATGAAGTCCATGTCCATAGTGTCCCATGGAATCTCGGCGTTATATTGTGTATGGAAGTGGAGGAGTGGTTTGCGGAGTGCCTGCAGACCATGTATCCACATCTTAGCAGGTGAGAAAGTATGCATCCAAGTAATGATGCCTACGCACTTCGCGTCGTTGTTGGCAGCTTTCATCACTGCCTCAACCTCCTTAGAAGAGTTAGCAGTGCCCTTATAGACCACCTTGATAGGAAGACGACCTGAATTGTTAAGACCATCTACCATTTCCTTTGAGTGAGCGTCAACAGCTACGACAGCATCACCTCCATAGAGCAACTGAGCGCCAGTCACCCACCATATTTCCAAATTTTCGTACATGATATTTAAGTTTTATTTCAGTTTGTGTTGTTATTTTCCATGTTTTCCCATGAGTATTCATGAGTATCCATGATTATCCATGAAAAAAATTAATTCTGCCCATAATAAGCATTAGGCCCATGCTTGCGGTTGAAGTGCTTTTCTACGAGCAGCGGATTCATCGTCAGGTTGGGGTTTGCAGCAAAAGCGATGCTCGCCATCTTAGCCACTTGCTCCATTACGACAGCGTTGTGAACTGCATCATGAGGATCCTTACCCCATGCAAATGGACCATGGTTTTTCACCAATACGCCGGGAGTGTGCATAGGATTCATTCCTTCAAATCTCTTGATGATCACATTTCCGGTCTCAAGTTCATACGCGCCTTTCACTTCTGCCTCAGTCATATCTGCTGTGCAAGGGATAGCTTCGTGGAAATAGTCGGCATGTGTAGTTCCGATGTTTGGAATGTCAAGTCCTGCCTGGCTCCAGCCTGTAGCGAATGTAGAGTGAGTGTGTACCACGCCTCCAACTTCCGGCCAAGCGCGGTAGATAGCAAGATGGGTAGGAGTGTCGCTTGAAGGTTTAAGTTGCCCTTCAACTACATTTCCTTGAAGATCTACCACTACCATATCCTCAGGCTTCATCACGTCGTAGTCTACGCCGCTTGGCTTGATCACAACAAGCCCCTTTTCGCGGTCGATGCCCGACACATTTCCCCAAGTGAAGATCACAAGACCATGCTTCACAAGGTCCATATTAGCCTTATATACTTCTTCTTTTAATTTCTCAAGCATAAATTCAATTTTCATTTTATTCATGATAAATCATGATGTAGCATGTTGCATCATGATTTATCATGAATATTAACTTTTAATAATTAATCTTCAATCTATAGAGCGTCGCTCCTCTCTTGGAGCCGCTTTTGTCGATGAGTTCTGTTTTTTCGAGAATGTTACTCTCCATGATTCTTTTCCGGAAATTTCTTTTGTCGAGTTTCTCTCCAAGAATTGCCTCATAGACTGATTGCAGCTGGCTAAGAGTGAATAACTCGGGCAGGAACTGAAAGACCAGAGGCTTCCTATTAATCTGCTTTCTCAGATATTTAAGAGCACGCTCTACTATCTGAGGATGATCGAAAAATAGCTCAGGCATCTCATCGAGAGGCACCCAGTGGGCATCATTGTCAGTGACACGTTGGTGATCTTGTTCGTCGAAATTGAGAAGGGCGCAGTAAGCTACTGAGATCACCCTCGCTCCGGGATCTCTGTCCACTTCTCCAAATGCACCGACCTGATCCATATAGACGTTTTCAAGCCCTGTCAGCTGATAGAGAACCCTCTTGGCAGCATCATCAAGCGACTCATTCTCCTCGACGAAACCACCCATCAACGACCATTTGTCTTTGCCGGGCATCATCCGACGCTTAATGAGAAGAATATTAAGTTTACCCTCATGCAGTCCGAATATAACGCAGTCAACACTGACATAGTGGCGGGCATGCTCCCTATAATAATGATGACTTTCGTGATTTTTCGTCTCCATGAGTTTATCTTGAATTAAGTATGAATATCAAATTTGAAATAATTCTAAATTCTAAATTCTAAATTCTCAATTCTCAATTCTAAAATATTGTTTACCAGAAATACCAATAGAATGCAGCAGTGATGCCAAGGATGATGATTGAGTGGATCACATCCCACTTATTCCAGCTTGCGCGGGTCACTGCACGCTGCTCCGGAGTAGAGGTGCCGAATACCAAACCCTTGATCTTGTTCTCATCCGGGGCTGGTGTGAACATACTTACTACGAAGATGACTGCCAGGCAGAATACGAGCATCCAGCCGCAGAAGAAGAGCCAGTTGGTGTCGTAGAAGAGCCACTGGAAGATAGAGCCGCCGTCAGGAGTTGCGCCGATGTTGCTGTAATATACTTTTGCGCCAAGACGAGTGATGCCGATTGCAAGGCCTGCAATAAGACCCCACATGCCACCCTTAGCAGTAGCACGCTTCCAAGTCACACCAAGAAGGAATGCAGCTGCGATGCCCGGAGCGAGCACTGACTGCACATCTTGCAGATAGAGATAAAGCACATCGCCTACTGAACGCATGACAGGAATCCAAAGAATACCAAGGATCACAATCACAACGGTAGCTGCCTGACCAATCTTCACAAGTTTCTTAGGATCAGTCTTCGGCTTGAAACGCTGGTAGAAGTCGATGGTGAAGAGAGCTGCTGATGAGTTGAAGAGTGATGCGAGTGAAGACATGAGGGCTGCAAGGATACCGCAGACGATCAGACCTTTCACGCCGGCAGGGAGAAGTTTTGCAACGAGTGTCGGGAATGCTGCGTCAGAGTTGGGAAGACCTTCCGGAGTAAGAGGGAGGAAGCTGCCCAGCTGCTGATGGAGTGCGAATGCGATCATACCGGGGATAAGGAAGAGGAACACAGGGAGAAGCTTCAGATATGCACCGAAGATAGTACCACGGCGTGCCTGCTTTTCGTCGCGTCCTGAGAGTACACGCTGCACGATGAACTGGTCGGTACACCAGTACCAGAAACCGATTACTGCAGATCCGATAAGAGCTCCAAGCCAAGGATACTGTGCGTCACGGTTGTCACGGATAAGGTTGACCATGGAGTCTCCGTATTCATTTACTTTCACTTCTGAGCAGATTGCCATCATCTGATCCCAGCCGCCGAGTTCCTTAAGACCGAGCACGAGGATGATGAGTGAACCCAAGAGTAAGATAGGGGTCTGAAGCACAGATGTGTAAAGCACAGATTTCATACCTCCGAAGATGGTGTAAAGAGCGGTGATGACCACAAGTCCGATTGCTGCAATCCAGAAGAAGTCGATGCCCCAAAGGCTCTCGATGCCGAATACCTGCTGGAATACCAAGCCGCCTGCATAAACCGTCACGGCTACTTTAGTAAGCACGTAGCTGATAAGGGAGATAACAGAGAGGATGGTGCGTGATGCCGGGTTGTAACGCTTTTCGAGGAATTCCGGCATGGTGATCACCATTGAGCGGGAGTAGAAGGGCACGAATACCCAGCCAAGAAGAAGGATCATCCAGCCTTGGATTTCCCAGTGAGCCATTGCCATACCGCTGGCTGCGCCTGAGCCTGCAAGACCAATAAGGTGTTCAGATCCGATGTTGGATGCAAAGATGGATGCGCCGATTGCGATCCAGGTGGCGTCCTTACCGCCAAGGAAGTAGTCGTCGGCATTGTTCTGCTTCTGCTTCATCACCCATACGATGATGCCGATAAGAGCAATTGCAAATATTCCGACTACAATCCAGTCCAATACTGCCATAATTTTAGGTTGTTATTTAGTTATTGTTGTTATTTAGGCCTTATAGGCCCTATATGGCGTATAGGACCTATAATGATTATATTTATTTCACTGTCGAGAACTTGAATACGCAGTGGCTGTTGTAAGTGTCGCCGGGGTTTAATAGGGCGGATGGCCAGCCATACTTTTCAGCTTTGTTGGGGCTGTCGGGATATTTCTGAGTCTCAAGGCAGATGCCGGTGCGCTGGTTGTAGACGATTCCGTGCTTGCCTGTAACTGTGCCGTCAAGGAAGTTGCCGGAATATACTTGGATGCCCGGCTCGTTGGTGTAGACGTCGAGTTGGATGCCCGTAGTTGGAGAAAGAAGAGTTGCTGCCACTTGGCTGTCGTCGCCGGCTGCGTCGAGCACCCAGTTATGGTCGTAGCCGTTACCGTTTTTAAGCTGTGCAAACTCAAACTTATCGATATCCTCACCCACTACCTTCGCTGCAGTGAAGTCCATTGGGGTGTCTTTCACCTCAAGAATCTCGCCTGTAGTCATGTAAGTAGAGTCTACCGGGGTGTAGCGGGCTGCATTCACAGTCAGGATATTGTTGGTGATAGGTTCGTTAGGATTGCCGTTAAGGTTGAAATATGAGTGATTGGTCATATTTATATATGTCGGCTTGTCGGTAGTAGCCTTATAAGCGATGTCGATAGCATTGTCGCTCAGGAGGGTGTAGGTCACTTCAGCCTTCACATTGCCCGGGAAGTTGTTGTCGCCGTCAGGGCTGTCAAGTGTCAATACGATTGTTGAGTCGTTGAGCTGATTTGCCTCATACACTTTGTATTGCCATCCTGAAGGTCCGCCATGCAAGCAATGTCCGAAATTGTTCTTGGGAAGCTGGATAGTCTCGCCTTCGATAGTGATCTGACCCTGGTTGATTCGGTTGGCATATCGGCCGATGGATGCTCCGAAGTCAGAAAGATTGTTCTGTGGGAAGTAAGCCTGCACGCTGTCGAAGCCGAGCACTACATCCTTGAAGTCGCCGTTGCGGTCCGGCACCATAATCGATACGATACGTCCGCCGAAGTTTGTCACGCATACCTCCATGCCGTTGGCATTCTTAAGAGTGTAGAGAGCAGTCGGTTTCCCCTCATATTCGCTCACGAAGTTTTGAGGATCAAGCCCGGAGAGTGTAGTCTTAGCCTCCTCCTTAGTGGAATTGCAGGCAGCAAGAGCCAACATAGCCCCTGCTCCAATCATTAAAAATCTGGTTGCTTTTATCATGATATAAGTTTTAAAATGTATGGTTCAATCAAAAAAATTCCAAATCCGGAAATCAAAATAAGAAATAATTCAAAATTCCAAATTCAAAATTCAAAATTAACAAAAAGATTGAGTGTATAAACTACACTTTTTCCTTTCGGGCGTAAAATTACAACATCCCACTCAATCCACCAAATAATATCATATGTTCTACAACATATTTCGCAAATTTGTGTGTGAGTGTAGTTAGCACGCTCCGCGTGCGTCCCGACAGGTCCTGATACATGCGGTCCTGATACATGCATTGTCATTTTGTTAAAAATTGTCATAATGTTTTAAACTATCAAAAAGCGAGGATTGTTACATTCAATATAGACTATATCTAAATGCAAGCAAAAGATAATCCAAATACCGACCCTCAGTCGCAACCGCAGACTGACCCTAACACCGCTCCGGAAAAAAAAGCCCCCAAAAGGCACCTTATCCGTAGTCCCTGGCTCCGAATCCCACTAAAGGTTCTCGGATGCCTTATCTTATTAATCCTGCTGATCCCCGTGCTTCTCTATCTTCCTCCGGTACAGAACTTAGCCGTAAAGACTGCTACAAAGATGGTTTCAGATAAGACCGGCATGAAGATTGGTATCGACAAATTAAGGCTCAAATTCCCTGTGAATCTTTCTCTTTCAGGAGTAAGCGTAATCGAGGCCACCGGCGATACGATGGTGCTCGCTCGTGAGGCTATCGTCGACGTTAAACTCCGTCCGCTCCTTGGTCTTGATGTCCGGATCAAGAAGCTGAAGCTTCGCGACGGATACTATCGAATGCTCTCTCCCGACTCATCCATGCTCATGACAATCAAAGCCGGGCTCCTCGAAGTCGACGACAAGTCAAGCGCCAACATAAAGACAAGCACTATCTCTCTCAACGAAGCTAAGCTCCAAAACGGCGAAGTATTACTCAATATGGATGTCTGGAAACAAAAGCCTACTCCTCAAGACACTACTTCTACACCTTTTTATATTACAGCTAAAAAACTCAACATCGAGAATATGACATTCTTGATGATGATGCTCCCGACCATAGACACTCTAAAGTTTCAAACGTCAAAACTTACGCTCGATGATGGAGTCATCGACCTAAGGACAAATTCTATCCGCATGGCCGATGTCACTGCTTCCCACGGCGATGCCCTCATGCTTGCTCCATCTCTTGAATACGTTAAGGAGCATCCCGCTCCGGCTCCCGACTCCACTGCCGCTCCTTCAGCTCCCACGACCGTAGTGGCCGACCGGATCACACTTACCGATTTCAATGCCCGTTACGCTGTGAAGGATTCCCCGGTGGTAAGTGGTTTTGACGCTAATGATATCCGTGTTTCAGGACTCGACATAGAGCTTGAAAACTTCTACAACCAAGCTACAACTATCTCCCTCCCTATCACTTATCTTAAAGGCACGGAGCAATGTGGCCTTACCATAACTGAAGGAAAAGGCACTTTCTCTATGGATTCCGTAGGAATGATGCTCAAGGATTTCGATATCCGTACCCCCTTCTCTCATCTTGAGGCTACTGCTGCTATCCCTAACGCACTCCTCACTTTCCAACCGGAGGCTCTGCTCGACGTAAACCTTAACGCAAGCCTTGGCATGAGCGACATCAACAGTTTCATGCCCGATCTCGCTACATATACCAAAGTGATTCCTTCTCTGACTCCCCTTAACGCTGCGATAAAAGCCAATGGTGAGTTAGGGAATGCCGACATTGAGCAGTTTGACATTGCACTCCCGGGCACTCTTTCACTCCGCGCCACAGGCAAAGCCCAAAATGCCCTCGACTTCAAGAATCTTATTGCTAATCTCACATTCGATGGCGAACTCCGTCGCCCCGAGATAATCAAGAAATTTGTGGCTCTCGACGGTGTCAATATCCCAACGCTCGCCATAAAGGGCACAGCATCAGCCAATCGGGAGAACTATGCAGCCGATTTCAAACTGACCACTCCGCAAGGCAACCTTGCTGCCGACGGGCATGTAGGCATGAACTCCGAGCGTTACGATGTCCGCGCTGCTGTGCATAGCCTGAATGTAGGCTATTTCATCGGCGACAAGACAATAGGGCCGGTGACGGCTTCCCTCACTGCGCAAGGCGTAAGTTTCAATCCTGAAAAGCATGGTGCCCATACCGATGTGCATCTCGACCTCACAAGCGCCCTCTACAATGGGCATAATATCAAAGACATTACTCTCCTTGCCACCCTTCGCGACGAATATTTCACTCTGAAGGCTAATTCTCCAAATCCCGTCCTCTCGTTC
The DNA here is from genome assembly GCA_947175225.1 of uncultured Porphyromonadaceae bacterium. GTDB lineage: Bacteria > Bacteroidota > Bacteroidia > Bacteroidales > Muribaculaceae > Lepagella. Next base: position 6,965 of record CAMWLX010000012.1, on the reverse strand, counting down.
GACATTGAGGGAAATGGCAGGATTTCCGATAATTTCTACCAGGCAGATCTTACAGCCGACCTCCGTCATGTCGATCTCAAGGCTCTTGGCCTTTCCGACTCCACAAACAATGGAGCCGGCAAAATCCATGTTAGCGGGACTGCTTCTCCCCATACTTGGCTCTACAATGTCGGCATCGCTGCCGACGACGTCAACTGGCATCTCCCCGGTCAGGACATCGTGATTCCCGATAGCGTGCATCTGAAGTTTGTCTCTACAGCTGACAACACAGACTGCCGCATTCTTGCCGATGGCGCCACTGTAAGATTCCTTTCTTCGGTTGGTCTCAAGCCGCTAATCGATGGATTCACGAAAGTCTCTGCCATAATGCCTAAGATGATAGAAGATAAGCGTATCGATGTGGAGGCACTTGAGCAAAAACTCCCCCCCTTCTCTCTCTCCGCTGATGTAGATGGAAAAGGGGTGGCTTCCACTTTCCTCCAGCCCACAGGCATGAGCTTCAAAGATTTCTCATTGCGTCTCGATAAGGACTCCATCATCAGCGGAAACATGGCTCTTGATGCGCTCAATACCGGCTCGATGCGTCTCGATACGATCACGGCATCTCTCAATTCGCGTGGTCAGCTCCTTGATTACATTGTCCATCTCGGCAACCGTCCCGGCACTTTCGATGAGTTTGCCAATGTCCGCCTTAGCGGCTATCTCGGTGAAAACCGTCTTTCCGCTTATCTTGTGCAGCATAATATTAAGAAGCAGATGGGCTATCGCCTTGGTTTCACAGCCTCTCTTGCCGACTCGATTATGTCGATCCGTTTCACTCCTCTGAAGGCCACCATCGCCTATCTTCCTTGGACTTTCAATCTCGACAACTATATAGATTTCAATATCTTGAGTCGAAAGCTTCAAGCCAATCTCCAGGCAAGCAGCGACAAGAGCAGCATCCTTCTCCGCTCAGAGAAGAACGAGAAGGGGCAAGATAATTTGCATCTCAATCTGAAGGATATCCAAGTAGAAGATTTCCTCCACATGATGCTCAATCCCCCACCGGTCAAGGCTCTCGTCAATTCCGATATCAATGTGCGCTACACGGGCAAAGCCCTCGTAGGCAAGGGTAGTCTCGATATCGGCGATCTCGTCTTCGATCGGAAGCGAGTAGGTGATTTTAATTTCACTATGGCTGCCGGCATGGGGAATAAGGGCAAGAGCGCAGGTAAAGTAGGCCTTATGGTCAATGGCGCTGAAGCTGCTGCTGTGCAGTTTATCCTAGCTCCCGACTCCCTGAATCCGGGTGGGGGCTTGATAGCAGAGCGTCTGAAGCTTATCCTCACTAAGTTCCCGCTCTCCATAGCCAACCCATTCTTCCCGCCGCATACAATGAACCTCTCCGGAGCTTTAAACGGGTCGATGAATCTCAGCGGCAGCTTTACGGCTCCTCTTCTCAACGGCAACATTGCATGCGATTCAGTCGGACTCTTCTTCAATATGCTTGGCACTAAGTTTAAATTCGGACAAGATTCCATCACAGTGAAAGACAATGTGCTTGACTTCCATGAATTTGACATATATGGAGTCAACAAAAATCCCCTCACTCTCAGAGGCACAGTCGATGCCACTAAGATGACCGATATGAAGTTTGATCTTTCTGCAAAAGCCGTCAATATGCAGCTCGTAGGGGGCAATAGCCGCTCGGCTGATGTCACCGGCAAACTCTTTGTCGATCTCGATGCCTCCGTCAAGGGCCCGATGTCGTTTATGGATATCAATGCAGTCCTCAATGTTCTCCCCGCTACTGATGTCAACTATAATATGGCGATGACTTCCGATGCTATCTCGCAAGGCACCGGTGCCGACGGCGTTGTGAAATTTGTAAATTTCAACGATTCTATTCAAGTGGCGGAAGCTGACTCCCTGACGTCTACAATGGGCATGCGCATCACTGCGAAGGCGATCCTCTCCCAAGGAATGCAAGTGACTGTCAATCTCGGCGACCAGGGAAAGGTGGAGTGCAATCCTTCCGGAACGCTCAACTATTTCCAAAACTATGTAGGCGACATGAAGCTGACCGGAACTCTTTACACCGGCACAGGCTATGCAAATTATAGTATTCCCCTCATCGGAAAGAAGAATTTCGATTTCGACCAGAATAGCCATATCACGTGGAGCGGAAATATTATGAATCCGGCTCTTTCCATTAAGGCTACCGATCAGGTGAAGGCCAGCATTCAGATGAATGGAAATACTAACCTTGTCAATTTCCTTGTCACGCTGAATATCGGCAACACTCTGTCGGCTCCCTCTGTCGTCTTCGACCTCTCTACGGATGATGATATGAGCATCAGCAATGAATTGCAGTCAATGACGGCCGACCAGCGCATGCAGCAGGCGATGAACCTTTTGCTCACCGGCCGGTATGCAGGCCCGAGCGCAAAGTCTGTGGGTTCTAATTTCGCTACCAGCTCCCTCTTTAGTTTCCTCTCATCGCAACTCAACTCCTTCCTTGCCAACAATGTCAAAGGCGTTGACATCAACCTTGGTGTCAATCAGTATGAGACCGGCACGAACGGCAACACAAATACCAACACTTCCTATTCTTATCAAGTGTCGAAATCTCTGCTCAACAACCGCTTCAAGATCATAGTTGGCGGCAATTACTCTACGGATGCTTCTTCCGATGAGAATTTCCAGCAGAATCTCATTAGCGACATCGCATTTGAGTATATCCTCAAGCAGACCAACAGCATGAGCCTTAATGCTCGGCTTTTCCGCCATACCGGATTCGAAAGTGTGCTCGAAGGGGAAGTCACTGAGACAGGTGTCGGTCTTTCCCTGCGCCGTCGCCTTGCATTTTTCACCGAAATCACACATTTCGGCCTCAGCAGATACTTCAAAGAAAAATGGAAAAACTATAAGGAGAAACGCGCATTGTCATCTCCGGCAGACTCCTTGAGCGAGGCTGCCTCGGCCGAAGAGATTCCCGCCGATTCCCTAAAAGCAATCCCAAAAAAGGAAGAAGAAAATGAAAAATAGCCATATCCTCAAATTCCTCCCTCTCTGTGCCCTCTGTCTTATATCCATCATAGCCGTATCTTGCAGCACGACTCGCCGTCTCGGCGAAGACGAAGTGCTATACAACGGCATGAAGATCAAGATTAATCCCACAGGCGATGAAAAAATCCCATCCGCTCTCGTCTCGCAGCTCCAGCAGGCTGTCAATGTCAAGCCCAACAACCCTTATCCGCTTCTTTCTCCCTATAAGCGAACCCCTTTCCCCATAGGTCTTTGGGTCTACAATAACTGGAACGACTCTGCCGGAGGCATCTACGGCTGGCTCTATCGTCAGCTGGCAAAGCCCCCCGTACTCGTCACAGACGTGCGTGCCAATATGCGCACTAAGATGGTGGAGGAAATCCTTGCCAATAATGGTTATTTCGGCTCTACTGCTACTTTCGAGGAGGTTCTCAACAAGAAGAATCCCAAGAAAGCAACCATAGAATATACATTCGATGTCTCTTCCCCTTACAGAATCGACAGCATCATATATCTCAAGCGTCCCCCTGTAGGCTTGGATGGCATCGTCGATTCACTTGCCCGGCATAATGAGTGGCTTCAGAAGGGGTCGATATTCTCGGTTGATTCCCTTTCTGCTTTCCGCGTGAAAGTCGCCAATAATGTCCGTAACCGTGGCTACTACTATTTCCGTCCGGAATATCTCGAGTTTCTTGCCGATACTTTCCTCACTCCTCATGCCGTGGCTCTCAGGCTCGACTATGCCGACAATATCCCTTCTATTGCTCTGCGCAAATATCGTACGCGCAACATCATCACTCTCCTCCAGCGCAATGAAATATATAGCCCCGGAATCCCGGATACTCTCCATACAGATAGGGGAGAGCTAATCATCATGCGTCCGCAGCGCGTGAGGAAAAATCTCATCCCCGGTTGCATCACTTTCCGTGAAGGTAAGGTGTTCTCTGTGCGCGATATGGATCGCACCCAGACCCGCCTTTCTCGTCTCGGAATTTTCTCAAATATTGAAATCCAACCTGTGCTTGCCGACTCTTCTGCCAAGAACCCTCTGATGGATGTCTATATCACTTGCCGCTACGACCGCCCAATGGAAGCATCGATAGAAGTGAATGCTACATCCAAATCAAATTCATATATCGGGCCGGGTCTGATCGCGTCGTTCACCCACAACAACATTTTCGGTGGGGGCGAAAAACTGTCGGTTTCCCTGACAGCCGATTATGAGTGGCAGACGGGGCGCAACCGCTCGAGTGTGTTCAATTCCTATGAGTTCGGTCTGCAGTCATCACTCGCGTTCCCACGCTTGTTGGCTCCGAAGTTTATCCCTCGTTCGCAGCGCGACCTTAACTGGACCACAATCTCTCTCGGAGGATCGGTCCTAAACCGTCCGAAATACTTCATGATGGCGGAATACAACATGGGCATCACATATGAATGGCGTGCCACCCGACATGCCACCAACTCCTTCACCCCCTTTAAGCTGACTTATAATAAGCTTATCCGCACTACGGCTGACTTCGACTCCGTAATGGCAATGAATCCGGCTGTAGCCCTCAGTTTTGAAAGCCGTTTCATCCCACAGCTCAGCTATACTTACACTTATAATAAATGGTTTGAGCGTGAACAGAATAATGAGATCACTTTCACTGCCCTTTTCACGGAGGCGGGAAATATTTTCGATGTAGTTTATGATCTCGCCAAGGTAAAAGGAGTGAAGAAACTATTCGGCATTCCCTTTGCGCAGTTTGTAAAAGGGCAATTGCAGCTCGTCTGGAATCATCGTCTTTTCCCGAAGCAAGACCGATGGCTTGTCTCCCGTGTCCTCCTTGGGGCTGCCCATGCCTACGGCAATGCCAAGGAAGTGCCTTATTCTGAGCAGTTCTACATCGGTGGCGCCAACTCGATACGCGCTTTCACAGTCCGCTCCATCGGTCCCGGCAGCTACCGCGCACCCGCTGATCTCGTCAACGGATACTTCGACCAGACAGGTACCTTCAAATTCGAGGTCAACTCCGAATACCGCTTCCCGATAGCCGGCGATCTACACGGAGCCGCCTTCCTTGATGCCGGCAACATCTGGCTTTTAAAAAGCGATCCTCTACGACCCGGCGGAAAGTTGGAAGGGAAGACTTTCCTGAAAGACATAGCCCTTGGCACCGGGGCAGGCCTTCGCTACGACCTCGGCATGATGGTGATACGCCTTGACGTAGGCTACGGTCTCCACACCCCCTACTCCAACGGCACCCCCCACTACTTCAACGTCCCCTTCAAACACGCCTTCGCCCTTCACCTCGCTCTCGGCTACCCATTCTAACAAAGTAGAGAGCACGCTCCGCGTGTGTCTCAAATAAAGCAAAAAAACGCCGAGGTCAAACCTCGGCGTTTTAAGGATTCTATACATGCTGCAATATCTTCTGAAAGGCTTCGCGCCTTTGGGGATGCCGTCAGCAACTTTGCGTAAAGATTTTTATTTTGTCCGGGATTCAATACCCCTCTTCATCCTTTTATCAATTAAACACCCGGCACCCCTTCCCGGTTCATTATCTACCCTAATATATCCTCCCCAAAAAGCACTCGATTGTGGTGCGAACGTAGTGAGCACATCCCCAATTTGCAATTCCAATTTTTTTTTACTAATTTTGCAAACCATAAACAAAAAAGCCAATCCGAAAGCAAAAATATGAAAATAGCCCTCTTCGACAATCCCGATGATCACTACGATCTCCTCCCCCTGTCCTTCACCCGACCCATCTGCGACTTCCGCGTAGGCATCACCACCATTCGCGAAAAGTGGGAATCCTTCCTCCCCGATGCCCACATCCACGCCCTCCCTGTAGAATACCTGCGCGAGCGTTTTGGTCAGCCCGACGACAAATCCGAAGAATTTCTCTTCATCTCAGGAGCAGTGATCCCTGATGCCGACATCGCAGCCCGTATCGTCTCCCTCAATCCGGGACAGGCCATCATCTCCGAAGAGCGCACCCTCGCCTTCCGTGGCTCTTGGACCGACCTCGATGCCCATAACTTCTCCGACATTTTCGAAGAAGACCTCCGTCGCCTACGCAATGTCTATGATGTCTTCATCCTCAATCCTGAAGTACTCGTCGAAGACTTCCTGCGTATCACCGCCGACCGCCCCTCACGCCCTCTGCCGGAATCAAATAAGCTTCTCGGTCCACTCACAGACCCCGACGGTCGCCCCATGCTCTTCATCGAGGAAGGAGCAGAAGTGGAAGGCGCAATCCTAAACGTCAAGGAAGGTCCTATCTACATCGGCAAGGATGCCGTCATCATGGAAGGTTGTTGCGTCCGTGGTCCCATCGCGTTCTGCGACCACTCCAAAGCCCGGATGGGTGCAAAACTATATGGGGGTTCCACATTCGGTCCCTACGTCAAGGCAGGTGGTGAAGTCGACAACTCCGTAATCTTCGGCTATTCCAACAAAGCCCACGACGGCTACCTCGGGAATGCCGTGGTAGGGGAGTGGTGCAACATTGGCGCAGGAGTCAACTGCTCAAACCTCAAGAACGACTACTCCAAGATCCGTCTTTGGAACTACCGCCTACATTCCTTTGCCCGCACCGATCTTCAATTTTGCGGTCCCATTATCGGCGACCATTCCAAACTTGGTGTCAATGTCATGCTCAACACCGCCACAGTCATAGGAGTTGGCGTCAACGTCTATGGAGCCGGTTTCCCTCGGGTCTTCGTACCCAGTTTTCAGGAAGGGAGTGCCAATGGCGGTTTTGTCGACGTCCCCGTCAAGAAATTCCTGACAGTAGCCGAGCGAGTGATGGCGCGTCGCGCCCTCACCCTCACCGACGAAGACCGCCGCATCTTCGACCGCATCTTCGCCTACGCCGCCCACCTAAAATAAAAAAGCCAAGGAGAGACAATAAGCAGGGGAAAAACACGTTTTTTATCAAGGAAAGCTCTGT
>CAMWLX010000011.1 GCA_947175225.1 uncultured Porphyromonadaceae bacterium | reverse complement strand
CAACTCAAACAACAACCCAACAAAATGAAGAAACTGATCAACATCGCAATTGCCTTTGGCTGCTTGGCCCTTCTTCCGGGATGTTCCTCGAAGAAGGCCGGTGTCTCTCCGCAGAGTTCAGTGGCGATATTCGACTCTTTCAGCTATGAAGGGAATGACAATTTCTACAATGCAAATCCTCTTCCTGACGAAAGCTCCTACTATAATCCTGTGCTTGCCGGATGGTATTCCGACCCGTCGATTTGCACTAATGGCAAAGGCGACTACTTCCTCGTGGCCTCAACCTTTACCTACTTCCCGGGTGTGCCAATCTTCCATAGCCGCGACCTCGTCAACTGGGAGCAGATAGGACATGTCCTGACACGCGAATCCCAACTCGTCAATATGGAGAAGCAGCATGTAAGCGGAGGAATCTTCGCCCCTGACATCGCTTACAACCCGGCGAACGAAACTTATTATATGATTACGACCAACGTCGGGGCAGGTAACTTCTTTGTGAAAACGCAAGATCCCTACGGCGAATGGAGCGATCCTATAATGCTTCCGGAAGTTGCCGGAATCGATCCTGCATTCTTCTTCGATGAAGATGGAAAAGCTTATATCGTCAACAATGACGATGCTCCCGACGGAAAACCCGAATACGACGGTCATCGCACTGTACGTGTCGTGGAATTCGATACAGATTCCGACAAATGTATAGGTGAACGCCGAATCGTTGTCAACAAAGGATGCCGTCCCGAAGAAAAGCCTATTTGGTGTGAAGGTCCCCATATATATAAGGAGGGAGGCAACTACTATCTGATGACTGCTGAGGGAGGCACCGGAGACTGGCACAGTGAAGTAATTTACAAAGGCCCTACACCTTTCGGCCCGTTCACTGCTTGGAATGCTAATCCAATCCTGACCCAACGAACTCTCGATCCGGGACGTGAAAATCCAATCACTTGCGCCGGACACGCAGATATGGTCAAGACTCCTGATGGCGATTGGTGGGGAGTGTTCCTCGCTTGCCGCCCGATTGAAAATAACAAAGAAAACCTCGGACGCGAGACATTCCTGCTTCCTGTAAGCTGGACCGACGACGGATGGCCCCGTTTTATTGAGAATGGCGCTGAGGTTCCTTTGATGGGAAGCAAGGAAGGTGTCAAAAGAGGGGAGAAGTTGACATTTGGCAACTACAACCGAAAAGATGAATTCAACGACTCCACTCTCGACAACGAATGGATGACTCTCCGCGGCCCGGCAGAAGAATATTACTCTCTATCAGAGAATCCCGGACACCTGACCGTCAAGTGTGCCGATGTCAAGTCGAGTGAAAAGGCAGTCCTCCCATATGTTTGCCGCCGTCTGAACCATCACAATTTCAGTGCTTGCACCCACATGACATTTGTTCCGGAGAATGATTCGCAGCTTGCCGGAATGCTTCTATTGAAAGACGAGACTCATCAATATCTTCTTGCCCGCACAAAAATCGGCGGCACCCACAAGATTGAAGTCCGAAAGATAGACGAAGAGGGTAGCCACACTATAGCTGAGATTCCTGTAGACGCAAATCTCGCTGACATAGACTTCAAGATCTTAGGAAACGGTCTGAAATATGGCTTCCATTATTCCACAGACGGAGGAAAGAACTGGCACTTGGTTGCCGACAATATAGATGCCGGATTCACTTCCACAGCTGAAGCCGGAGGGTTTACCGGGACAGTTGTAGGCCTCTACGCTTCCAACTCCGAATCCCTCGACTGAAATCAATCCCAATGATACCCTAAACCTTTAAACCCCATTAATTGACAAGACGAAATCAAAACATTACATACTTTCCATTATACTTTAATATTTAATAGCAATGAAAAATGTAAAGAAACCATTTCATTACATTGCGTTACTAATGGTGATGATCCTATCGGGTTCTATCTCAGCCTGGGCGGATACAGTCAAAGGTAACGTTGTCGATGAGTCGGGCGAGCCCCTCATCGGCGTGACAGTCATGGTAAGTGGTACCTCCGTGGGTACTGCGACCGACCTTGATGGTAATTACACCATCAATGTCCCTAACATCAAGAAAGATGTGCTTATCTTCTCTTATGTAGGTATGGCTGAAGTGAAGGAACACGTCAATGGCCGCAATGTCATTAACGTAACCATGAAGGAAGACTCCGACGTCCTCGATGAAGTCGTGGTTGTGGGCTACGGTCAGCAGAAGAAAGCTTCTGTGGTCGGCGCTATCACCCAGACTACCGGTGAGGTTCTTGAGAGAGCTGCCGGTGTGCACGATATTAGTGCTGCACTGACCGGTAACCTCCCGGGCGTAGTGACAGTTCAGTCTTCAGGTATGCCCGGTGATGAAAGTGCTAAGATCACTATCCGTGGTGCTTCATCTTGGAACAACAGCGAACCTCTCGTCCTCGTCGACGGTGTGGAACGTGATATGAGCAGTGTAGACGTAAGCTCTGTAAAGTCTATTTCAGTTCTTAAGGACGCATCTGCTACTGCAGTCTACGGTGTGAAGGGTGCAAACGGTGTAATCCTTATCACCACTCGCCGTGGTCAGGAAGGTCGCGCTAAGATCGACGTGGGCTTCACTGCCACTATGAAGACTGTGTCTAAACTTCCTGACAAGTATGATTCCTACGGATCATTGAAGCAGCGCAACGCTGCTATTCTGCATGAGCTTGCTGTCAACCCGACATCTTGGAGCTACATGACTCCGGAGGCAACTCTTCAGAAATATGCTAATCCTGCTAACCTTGAGGAATACGAGCGCTATCCAAATGTAGACTGGCAGAAAGAGCTTTTTAAAGATCATGCTATGTCTTACAACGCTAACGTTGCTATCTCCGGTGGTACAAAGGTTGTTCGCTATTATGCAGTGATCGACTTCGTTAATGAAGGTGACCTTTTCCGTAACATCGACAACGGCCGCGGTTACAATGCAGGATTCGGCTACAACCGTATCAATGCTCGTTCAAACTTGGACTTCTCACTTACAAAGACTACCACTTTTAAGGTGAACATCGCCGGTTCTAATGGCGTGAAGAAATCTACTTGGCCTAACGACGGACAGTCTTTCGACCAGTCAAACTGGAACAACCAGCAGGTTTGGGCAGGTGTCTACAACATTGCTCCTGACGCTTTCCTTCCCAGGTACTCTGATGGTAGCTGGGGTTTCTATCCTCAGTTTGCTTCCCAAGTGGCCAACTCCGCTCAGCAGCTTGCCCTTGGCGGTGCATTCAAGACTACACACACACGTATCAATACCGACTTCTCACTTGAGCAGGACCTCTCTTTCATCACTAAGGGTCTCGTAGCTCGTGGTCTTATTTCATGGGACAACTCTTTCGTTCAGTTCGGTCAAGGCGTTAATGACCTCTACAACACTGTTAAGAACAAGTGGATTGACCCGGAGACCGGTGTTGTTACCCAGCAGCCTGACCGTAACTCTCTTACACAATATGACCCGGAGGAAGGTGCTTCCTGGTCTACTCAGGGTGGTAGCGTTCAGGACAGGAGCACAATGCGTAACCTCTATTATCAGGTTCAGCTTAACTGGGACCGCGAGTTCGGTAAGAACAACGTTGGTGTGACCGGCGTTTGGAACCGTCAGGAAATGGCAACAGGTACTATGATTCCTATCCATCGTGAGGACTGGGTGTTCCGTGCTACTTATAACTTCGACGACCGTTACTTCTTCGAATATAATGGTGCTTACAACGGTTCTGAAAAATTCGGTAAGGGCTTCCGTTTCGGTTTCTTCAATTCAGGAGCTCTTGGATGGCGTCCTTCACAGGAGAAGTTCTGGTCAGCTATCGGACTTGACAACTGGTGGCAGGAACTCAAGATCCGTGCTTCTTACGGTGAGATCGGTGACGACTCCGGCGACCGTTTCCTCTATATGGACCAATGGGCTTATGGCGGCAATACAAAGATGAATGTCCAGGATACAAACTTCTGGGGCGGTATGGACGGTCAGTCTCTTTATACTTTCTATCGTCAAAAAGCACTCGGCAACCCGAATGCTCACTGGGAAAAGGTGACAAAATACAACCTTGGTATCGACTTCTCATTCCTCAACAGCATGTTTGCAGGTACTGTAGAGTTTTTCAAGGATAAACGTAAAGACATCCTCATCAATGGCAAAGACCGCTCAGTGCCTTCTTACTTCGGACAGACTCCTCCGACTGCTAACCTTGGTAAGGCAGAGGTGACAGGTTATGAACTTGAACTCAGATTCAACAAGCAGATCAATAAGGATATGAGAGTTTGGGCTAACGCTTCAATGACTCACGCAGCCAATAAGATCATTGACCGTGACGACCCGTTATACAAGCCCGACTATCAGAAGCAGGCTGGTTATGTAATCGGTCAGACTCACGCTCACATCTCCGGCCAGTTCCTCAATACATGGGATGCCCTCTACGGCTCTCCTTCTCACGACGTAAATGATGGCCACCGTCTCCCGGGCGACTATTATATCGTCGACTTCAATGGCGACGGTGTGGTTGACGTTCTTGACTCAGCTCCTTACGGCTATTCCGGCACTCCTCAGAACACTTACAATGCTACTGTAGGTTTCGAATGGAAAGGTTTCAGCTGCTTCGCTCAGTTCTATGGCGTCACAGGTGTAACTCGCGACGTGAACCTCACTTCTTTTGCTAATCATATCGACAACGTATATGACCTTGGCAAATGGTGGGATGGAGAAACCTATTCAGGCGATGTCCTTATCCCGCGTTGGTACTCTACTGTAAGCTCATATAGCAATGGCACTCAGTATCTCTATGATGCTTCTTACTTCCGTCTGAAGAACGTTGAGGTTGCTTATACTTGGACCAACGGTTGGATTAAAAAGCTTGGTCTTGACTATCTAAAGATTTACCTCAATGGCAACAACCTCTTCTTGTGGTCAAGAATGCCCGACGACCGTGAATCTAACTTCTCCGGTGGCTCAGGCTCAGGTGCCTATCCTACGATGCGTCGTTTCAACTTCGGCATCAAGTTTAACCTTTAATTCAATTCAGCAATAGAACAATGAATAAGATATTTAAATATTTCGCAGTCGCAGGTACGCTCTTTGCAGGTGTGTCTATGACATCTTGCCAAGATTATCTTGACAAGGAGCCATCTTCCGACGTGTCTGCTGACCTGGCTTTTAAGAATTTCAGGAACATGCAGGGATATGTCGAAGAAATCTACAACTGTATCCCCAATATGACTCAGTGTGGTTGGTGTCCTGAATTCAACTTCGGCGATGACCTGATCCAGAATCCTCAGGCTGACGGACATATCAACCATCAGGTTGACTTAGGTAACTTCTGGGCTTGGGCAACCGTATCAGAATTTTGGTTCTCTAATACTGCTGCCGATCCCACAAGTAACGATGCTCACAACCATCATTTCTATGGTCATGCTTGGTATTGCATAGCAAAGTGTAATAAGGGCATTTCTGAACTTGAAAATCCCAATCATGAATTCAACGGCACTCAGGAAGAGAAGAATCTTCTCCTTGGTCAGTTGTATTTCTTCCGTGGATGGTGGCATTTTGGTATGATGCAGTTCTTTGGTGGAATTCCTTATATCGATGAGGTTCTTGATCCTTCCGTTACCCCTACGAATGTCCGTCTCAGCTATCAGGAATGTGCAGACAAGGCTGCTGCTGACTTCCAGAAGGCTGCCGATCTTCTCCCTGTAAATTGGGATGATACCGCTACCGGTAAGAACTCAGGTGATAATTCACTTCGTATCAATAAGATTACAGCTCTTTCATATCTTGGTAAAAACTATCTTTGGGCTGCAAGTCCTCTTATGAAGAATGGCGCTCAGAAGGGCGGTCGTCTCACTTATGACTACAACACCGAACTTGCAGGCAAAGCTGCTTCTGCCTTTGGTCAGATCATTGATCTCGTGGAGAAGGGTGCTTGTCAGTATAAGCTTAATGACTTCGACTATAAGGATGTTGCCGCTCATGAAAAGTCATCCAACGTGGACTATTCATATAGCGAGCTTTGGCTCACTTCCGGTCGTTCCGGCCTTCAGCCAGGCGGTCCCGAGGCAATCATGCGTGGCCCTTCCAAAGGATGGTCTTACACCTACTATCGTTGGGGTATGACATTCGTTGCTAATGTAATTTCTGACGGTTGCGACAATATCGGACACTGCCCGACAGCAAACTATGTCAAGAATTATGGTATGGCTAATGGTCTTCCTCTTGATGACCCGGAAAGTGGATATGATCCGGAGCGCCCCTACAAAGACCGCGACCCACGTTTCTATCATGATATCGTATATGATGGAATGGAATATATCAAGGGTAATCCTCAGGAGGCTCATGCCAACATGAAATATGCAGGCCTTGCTACAGGCGGATCAATGCGTGCCGTTGAAAATGCTTCACGCACTGGATACTTCCTTAATAAGTTCGTGGCTCATATCGCCAACCAGTATGACGGCGGTAGCTACATGAGCGGTGGTGCTACACCTCACTCTTATATGCCTTATATGCGTCTTGCAGATATATACGTAATGTATGCAGAGGCTACTGCAGCTATCGGTGGACCGACAGGCAAGAGCAGCAATTGCTCATTGACTTCAATCGATGCCCTTAATGTACTTCGCGACCGTTGCGGTGCAGGTCATGTATCAACAAAATATACCGGCAATGCCTATATGGATGAGGTTCGTCGCGAACGTGCAGTTGAGCTTTCATTCGAAGGTCACCGTTTCTTCGACCTTCAGCGTTGGTTGCTTCTTACTGAGCCTGAATATGCTTCTAAGACATCTCAGGAATTTATCCGTGTTGACGGTGCTGATGAATCTTTCTATGCCAACAATGACCCCCGCGAGGCTCGCGTAGCTGAATTCCGTGAAGAGGTGATCATCACTCGCAACTACGATACTAAACATTACTGGTTCCCCGTACTCCGCGATGATACATACATCGTAGATGGATTCGAGCAGAACCCGGGCTGGTAATAAATTCCTTTAATCATTAAAGATACCAATTAAACATGATATCCATTTTTAAGAAATATCTTCCTGTAGTGATTCTGGGATCGATGGCGACGGTTGCCGTTCCGGTCTCCGCACAGGATATTGAGGAGCCTATTTTGGCAGACTCATTAGTGCAGCTGGCTTATCGCCAGGTGGCTGAGGCTGACCTTCTGGGTGGATCCGAGAAGATCAACATCAAGGATCTGATGGAGAAGAACCACATCAATGATCTCAACGGAACCACTCTCAAGGGTTATATCCCCGGTTATAACGGCAACTCTCTTTGGGGTGCTGACACTGACAACGGTGGTGTCCTTGTTCTCATCGACGGCGTCATCCGCGACCTTAACAATATACCCCCGACAGAGGTTGAGAGCATCACTTTCCTCAAAGGCGCTCAGGCAGTGGTGCTTTACGGTGCCCGTGCTGCTAAAGGTGCAGTCTACATCACTACCAAGCGTGGTCAGCAGGGCGACCTTCGTGTGAATGTTCATGCAAGCACCGGCTTCAATGTTGCTAAGCGTCTGCCTGAATATCTTGGCTCTGCAAGCTACATGACTCTCTATAATGAAGCGAATGTAAATGCAGGTGGTTCTCCGGTTTATTCCGACGAGCAGATCTATTTGACAGCAACCGGCGCTAATCCTTATCGCTATGGAGACGTGGATATGCTTTCAGACGATTATGTAAAGCATACCTACAATCGCACTGATGTAGATATGGAAATCACCGGTGGTAACGAACGTGCTCGCTTCTATACCAATGTAAGCTATTACCGCTTTGGTGATTACCTTAAGGCTGGTACAGCAAAGCATAATTATACCGATCGTTTCGGTGTCAGAGGTAATGTTGACGTTAACCTTTCTGATTATGTGACTGCATATGTAAATACAGCTGCTACATTCTACGGTGCACGTCAGGCACGTGGTGACTATTGGGGTGCTACAAACACTCTTCGTCCAAACCGTATTGTTCCGTTTATCCCGGTCGACATGATCAACCCCAACGCTGTTGGTGCTCTTCAGACCGTAATGAACTCCAACAATATTACTAATGGAATGTTCCTTGGTGGTACTTCTACAGATGCTACCAACATTATCGCTGACTACTATTGTGCAGGTTATCAGAAGTTCATCAGCCGTCAATTCCAGTTTGATGCCGGCGTGAATATCGACCTTAGCAAGGTGACTCAAGGTTTGACCTTTGGTGCTATGTACGCTATTGACTATGCTACTTCCTACTATCAAAGTTATCAGGACAGCTATGCTACATTCGTGCCTACTTGGCAGAATTTCAATGGCAAGGATGAGATCGTAGGTATCACTCAGGAAGGAAAGGATGAGCACACCGGTGATCAGGTGGTAGATAATTCATCATCTCGTCAGACTCAGCACTTCTCCGCTCAATTTGACTACACTCGTTGCTGGAACGATCTTCACAACTTCCACGCAATGCTCGTAGCAGCCGGTTGGCAGCGTTCGCAGTCAGGTGAATATCACAAGACAAGCAGCGCCAATATGGGTCTTGGAATCGATTATAACTATGACCACACTTATTATGTAGACTTCGGTTCTTCACTTGTTCATTCTGCAAAACTCGCCCCCGGTCACAGAAATGGTATATCCGTATCCGGTACTGTAGGTGTTAATTTTGCTAACATTGGATCTCTCAGAGAGAGCGAGAATGTCAACAATCTTATGCTTTCATTGTCTGCATCTCGTCTGAAGCAGGATATGGACATAGAGAAATACTATATGTATACTGCCAACTACACCAATGGCGGATGGTATTCTTGGGCTCCTAACGGTCAGGCAGCTGCTTATCCTCAGCGTGGTTCGAATGAAGACCTCACATTCATCACTCGCAAGGAATATTCCGCAACTCTCCGCGGCGACTTCTTCAATCGCGCTTTGAGCATCAATGCCTCTGTATTTATGTACGACAAAGATGGTATGCTCATCAACAACTCCACTAAGTTCCCGAGCTTCTTCTCCACTTATTATCCTGAATCTTCTTTCGTGCCTTGGCTCAACTATGATGCCAACCGTACAAAAGGTTTTGATTTCGGTGTGACTGGCCGCAAGAAATTCGGTGAGTTTGAACTCGAACTTGGCGTAAACGGAACTTACTATAAGACCAAGGCTACCAAACGCGATGAAATTCATGAAGATGCATATCAGTATGCGCAGGGTAAGGATGTAGACGCAATCTGGGGCTACCGTTGTCTTGGCTTCTTCCAGACTGATGAAGAGGCAGCTTCAGTCGACCAAAGCGCACTTGGATCTGCATCTCTTGGAGCAGGCGACCTCAAATATGAAGACGTTAATGGCGACGGCGTTATCAACACTCAAGACCGCGTATT
This sequence comes from uncultured Porphyromonadaceae bacterium, assembly GCA_947175225.1. Taxonomy (GTDB): domain Bacteria; phylum Bacteroidota; class Bacteroidia; order Bacteroidales; family Muribaculaceae; genus Lepagella. The sequence continues at coordinate 14,471 of CAMWLX010000011.1, read as the reverse complement.
CCTCGGTCGTGGTGGCTGGTATGGAGATCCTTTCACTCTTGGTATTAACCTTACTGCGAAGTACAAAGGATTTACACTCTTCGTTCACTGCACCGGTGGCTATGGAGCTAAGGCTCTTAAATCCGGTTCTTACTATCGTCCATCAGGCGAAAACAAGTATTCTTCAGAAGCCCTCAATCGTTGGACTCCTGAGACAGCTGCTACAGCTACTCTTCCTCGTCTGCTTTCAGATGCTGCCAACAACAACAATCAGGATTCAGATTTCTGGATGTATAGCCGAAACCGCTTCGAACTTGCTAAGGTTCAGCTTACATACGATTTCGCAAGCAGCCTCTTTGCCGGCAAGATCGTGAAGGGTATTCAGCTCTTCGTAAGTGGCGACGACCTCCTTATGATTGCAAAGAACAAGAAAATCTTGGAAACCAACGTTGGTGGTGCTCCACAGAGCCGCTTCTATAATATTGGTGCCACAGTATCGTTCTAATACTAACAGAGCATAAAACGATGAAAAAATCAATTAAACTAATGGCAGCGGGTATGCTGATGGTCGCAATGACATCTTGCGATGATATGTTCACTCCCGCTATCGAAAATATCAAAGACGAGACCACCATGGAGAATGAGGCTAACTATGCCGATCAGATTCTTGGCAGTGCCTACATTCTTATGCCATACTCGTCGAGTCCTTACAATGATGTCGCTACGGATGATGCCGTAAGCAACGATCTTTCTAACACTTGGCTTACTATGGCCGGTGGTGCATGGACATCTCAGACCGGTGTTTCAAACGACAACTGGCGTGATCGTATTGCATCCATCCAGTTCATCAACATTTTCCTTAAGAATCTTGATAAGGTTACTTTCAGTACTACTGAAAAACTTAACAAGATGTTCCAGGATCGTCTTAGGGGCGAGGCTCTTGGTCTCCGTGCTCTAAATATGTATTTCTTGTTGCAGAATTATGGCGGCAAGAGTGCTTCCGGAGAACTCTTGGGTGTTCATATCTTCACTGAGCCGTATGATGCCACTGTCGATATGAACCTTCCTCGCAACACATTCAAGGAGTGTCTTGACCAGCTGATTGCAGATGCTAACGAAGCGGTTGATCTGCTTCCTAATACATATGTGAACCTGAGTTCAAACAACCAGGTGCCTCAGAAGTATATTGCAATCGGAGCAGACGTGGCTGACTACAACCGTGTATTCGGTGCCAACACCCACATACGTATGTGTGGTCGCGTAGCTGCTGCCATCCGTGCACAGGCAGCTCTTCTTGCAGCAAGCCCGGCTTTCGAAGAGTCAGGTATGACTTGGGCGCAGGCTGCTGATTACTCTGCTATTGTTCTCGACCAAATCGGTGGCGTAGCAGGTTTGTGTCCAACAGGTCACCTCTGGTATACTGCCGAACAAGTCGGTAATGCTTCCAACACTGAAGACCATGCAGAAATCATCTGGCGTGAGCGTGCAGGAACATCTTGCTCTCTCGAAGAGGATAATTTCCCTCCTTCCCTTTATGGAAAAGGCCGTGTGAACCCTACTCAAAACCTTGTAGACGCATTCCCGGCTCTCAACGGTTATCCTATCAGCGACTCTCGCTCTAATTACAACGCAAATGATCCTTACAGCAACCGTGATCCACGTCTCAACTATTATATTGTGACTAATGGCTCCACAATGGGTATTTCCGGAAACGTGATCAATTCTTCAGTTCACACTCCTGAGAATGCTAATGATAAGGATGGTCTTAACACTGAGAATGGTACATCAACCCGCACCGGTTACTACATGCGTAAGCTTATGCGTAATGATGTCAATCCGAACTCTGCCAATAAGGTTGAAAAAGACCACTACACAAAGCGTATCCGCTTCACCGAGCTCTTCCTTGCTTATGCTGAGGCTGCCAATGAGGCTTGGGGCCCGACGGGAAAAGGCTCTCATGGCTATTCAGCCTACGAGGTGATCAAGGCAATCCGTCAGCGTGCCGGTATCGGTACTGAAAACGGCGATGCTTATCTTGAAGAAGCCAAGGGTAATCCTGAGACTATGAGAACTCTAATCCGCAACGAACGTCGTCTTGAGCTTTGCTTCGAGAATCTTCGTTTCTGGGATCTCCGCCGTTGGAAAGCTGACCTCAATGAAGCGGCACGCGGTATGCGTATCGAAGGTAACAGCTATCAGACATTTGAGGTTGAAAAGCGTAACTTCGCTCCTTATATGATCTATGGTCCTATTCCTTACAATGACGTACTGAAGTTTAGCAATATCGAGCAGAATGCCGGTTGGTAATATCAGCACAAAAAATTCAAGAAAATAGTAGTACAACTCTCTCTTACTAACTAATATTTAAAAGAAACTACAATGACTAAAGCAATTAAATACTCAGCGTTTGCAAGTGCAGCCCTCCTTGCTCTCGGTGTCTCTTCTTGTAAGAATGCCGATAATAACTTCCCCGATTATGAAGGTGGAGTGTCTGCATACTTTGCATACCAGTATCCTACTCGTACCATAACACTTGGTGAGGATCCGGAGGTAGATAACACTCTGGACAATCAGCATAAGTTCTATATCATGGCTACACAAGGAGGTGCCTATAAAAGCCGTGATCTAAAAATTGATGTGGTGGTAGACGAATCTCTGACCAACAACCTGACTTTCCCTGATGGATCGCCGGTCAAGGCTATGCCTTCCAACTACTATTCTCTCGCATCTAATACTCTGACTAAAGTCCAAGATTACCTTTTTGGAACTGAGGTGACTCTTACGGATGCTTTCTTCGCAGATCCTGATGCCATTAAGGAGACATATGTGGTTCCCTTGCGCATTGTTAAGGCAGTAGGTGCCGACAGAATTCTCACTGGTAAAGCAGTGAATCCGGACAGCAACCCTGTTTCTACTGATGCCTCAGCATGGGAAGAGCTCCCTAAGGATTATGTGCTTTATTGCGTGCGCTTTATAAATGAATGGACCGGAAGCTATTGCCGCCGTGGAGAAGACAACATCAAGGATAACATTACCGGCGCTACTTCTACAGTGAAGCGTCAGGCTGATTTCGTAGAGCGTGACGAAGTGGTGTATGTCACTACTAAATCCCTTTCTACTGCAATTTTCCCTCTGTCTGTTCAATACAGCGACGGTGAGAACACTCAGATTCTTACTTGCAATCTTGAGTTGACTTTCGATGGCAGCGGCAATTGCTCTATCTCTACCAATACCCCGGGTATGAGCGCAAGCGGAAGTGGAAAATGGGTGAAAAAAGGTGAGAAGAAGAGTATCAATAATAGAGACTGCGACGCACTCTACTTGACTTATACAGTTAATTTTGGTCCGGTCACATATGATACTTCTGATACAATGGTAATGCGTCATCGTGAGGTAACTCCCGTACTTGATTTTCAACCAGTTTATAACAAATGATAACCTGCCAAGCAATGAAATTCATAAAATATATTTCAATCGTTGCTTCCGGTCTGATGCTTGCTACAAGCTGTACGGATGTGTTCAACGATACCTTCTCCGATTATCTTGAGAAGCCAAATTCAATTGCTGAACTCGAATATCTGAATGCTTACCCAACCCTTAAAGAGGCTCTGAAAGGATCCTCTTCAAGGGCCGTAAACCCCAACTTCACTCTCGGTTGTGGTGTTGGCGTCAGCGAATATCTTCAGCAAAGTGGTGTCTATGCGTTGACTAACACCAACTTTGACATGCTGACCGCAGGAAATGCGATGAAGTATGCTTCTGTTGTCAATGATAAGGGTGAAATGGACTTCAGTACGGTCACGTCGTTCGTGTCCGCAACTCAAGAAGCCGGAATGCAGATCTATGGTCACACTCTTTGCTGGCATTCACAGCAGAATACAAAGTGGCTCAATAGCCTTGTAGCAAATAAGGTCATTGAAATAGAAGGTGGTTCTGATGCCAAAATAATGTCATCTGTCATTGGAAATGCTGATGGCAGTGCGGTGTGCGAAAATTTAGTTTCTCGAGTGAAGGGAAATGAAGATGTTGCTTCTCCTATTGTTAGCGATTCAGAAAGAGGCGATGTCTATAAATGTGATATCCTTGCTGACCCTGTAGATCCATGGGACTGCCAATTCTTCATCAAGTCAAATCAGGCTTTGAAGGCTGGAGATAACATCCATGTTTCTTTCTGGTATAGAACTGCTGATACTCGAAATATCGACACTCAAGCACATGGAAATCCCGGCGAATACCATCACTGGGCATGTATCGGCACGCTGAATGCTACTCCTGAGTGGCAACAGCTTGAATATACAGGATCTGTAGGTGGAGAATGGGTAGGCGATAATGGTTTCGTTTCTATCGCTTTCAACTTGAGCAGCACAGCTGCCGCATCAACTTTCTTTGTTGATGATGTTGTGTTTGAAGTTGAGACAGCTGCTCCTGCCACTTATGACTCACCGCTTATCTCCGGTGGCGACGCATCAAATGGTGAATGTGCCAACCTTGTAGCTCGTGTCAAAGGCAATGCCGACGTTTCGGCTCCAATTGTTGAAGATGCTTCAAGAGGTCCGGTCTATAAGTGTGATATTCTTGCAGACCCGGTTGATCCTTGGGATTGCCAGTTCTTTATTAAGAGCAACGAAGCTCTTCAGGCAGGCGACAAGATTAAGGTGCATTTCTGGTATCGTACAGACGACACACGTAATATTGATACGCAGGCTCACGGTAATCCCGGCGAATACCATCACTGGGCTTGTATCGGAACGTTGAATGCCACTCCGGAATGGCAGGAACTTGAATATAGCGGATCTGTCGGAGGCGAATGGGTAGGCGACAATGGTTTCATATCTGTTGCATTCAACCTCTCTTCTGCTCCGGGAGCGTCATGCTTCTACATTGATGACGTAGAGTTTACAGTTGAAAAATCCGGCAATACAATGGAAATTCCTCTTACTCAGGAAGAAAAATATGCTGCTATAGATGGTGAACTTAGCCGCTGGATTAAGGGAATGATGGATGCTACTGAAGGCAAGGTTAAAGTATGGGATGTAGTCAACGAACCTCTTCGCGATACATGGGGTGACATTCCTTTGAAGAATGGCGTTGAGGATGCTGATGCCAACTGCTTCTACTGGCAGGATTATCTTGGAGAAAATTATGTGCGCAACGCTGTTAAGCATGCTCGTGAGCACTATGCAGCACAGGAAGGCGCTAATCCTTCAGATCTTAAACTCTTTATCAACGATTATAACCTCGAGGCTGCCTACAACAACAACGACAAGTGTACAAGTCTTGTCAACTGGATCAAGAAGTGGGAGTCTGACGGAGAAACTAAGATTGACGGTATCGGTAGCCAGATGCACATCAGCTATAGCTGCAATCCTACCGAACAGAAGAGGCGTGAAGATGCAGTAGTCCACATGCTTGAGATACTTGCTAACTCCGGAAAGCTTGTGCGTATCACTGAACTTGACATGGGTATCGACGATGAAGATGGTAATTCTATTTCAACTGAAAAAGTTACTCTCGAGCAAAGCAAGGCTATGGGTGAATACTACAAGTTCATAATCGAGAAATACTTTGAGATTATTCCGGTTGAGCAGCAGTTCGGTATCTGTCAGTGGTGCTTGACTGACGCTCCTGCCGACAGTGGTTGGAGAGGTGGTCAGCCCGTTGGTCTCTGGAACCTTGACTACCAGCGCAAACCCACTTATGGTGGTTTCGCCGACGGCCTTATGGGCAAATAATCATTACTATTCATCAGGGGTGAGGGTCACCCTCACCCCTGAATCCATAAACTATATTAATAACCCAAATTTCTAAAAAATATGAAGAAATTTTTACTTTTTGCCGCAGCTTGCGTAGCCGCAAATGCTTCTGTCTCTGCTGCGGAAACTGAAAATGTTGTCGCCACCATGTATCCGGGCAATGCTTCTTTCATAGCATGGGGTTGTGATAACTTGCTAACTCAAGATTTTGAAATCGACGGTCGTATTGCGGCTAAGTTCGATCAAACAGCTGTTGATAAGAATCCTTGGGAAGTGCAGTTCGCTTATGATCTTCCCGGTGGTTATGAAGTTGGAACTACTTATTACATCAAATTTGATGTAAAGGGTGATCCTTCCGATGGAATTGGCTCTTGCTTCCAGTGCACCGATGGATGGGCAGGTTGCGGTGATCTCAATGCATTTCCTATTACTTCTGAATGGACTACTGTTACAATCAGCGGCAAGGTGTCTGATCCAGGTGAAGGTAAGAGCGTTGATCGTTGGGTAGCCAGCATTGGTACTTATCTGGGTACTTTCTATATTTCAAACGTTTCAATGTATACTCTTGGAGAAGGTGGCGAAACTCCTGTAGATCCCACAGCTGGTTGGACATCTATTATTCAAGGTGGCAAGGCATCAGAAGGCGTTACAGAATCACTATTGGCAGGTTGGAATGGTGCAGCTCAGTTAACAGACAATCCAAATGGTGATGGCAAAGTGTTTGTATGTCCAATTGCTGCTGATCCAGTAAATGCATGGGATTCTCAATTTTTTATTGTCTTCGATGAAGCTCTTCAAGAAGGGGATGTATATCAAGTTAGTTTCGACTATTATTGCAGTGATGCACGTACAATAGATCTTCAGGCTCAGGGCAATCCAGGTGAATATCATCATTGGTATTGCGGTATTCCTTCACTTAAAGCTAAACCCGAATGGCAGGTTGCTTCCAGCGGAGAGTACACTGTGGATGCAGAAATGGCTAAAAACGGTGGTTTCAAGACTATTGCATTGAATCTTGCTTCCGCTCCTGAAGCTGCTAATTTCTATATTAATAATGTGGTTGTTGAAAAGGCTGTGACAACAGGTGTAAGCACTGTCAATGCTGTTGTAGTTCCGGTTTCTGCAGTCTACAATCTTCAGGGTGTGAAAGTAGCAAACTCTATCGATGAAGTTGCTACTCCAGGCCTCTACATTTCTAACGGGAAGAAGATTATCAAGAAATAAACTGACAAATTTCTAATAATTTAACGGGGCGGGACCAACCCCGCCCCGTTTTCCTTTTTATATCATAGGCAGTTTCAGACTCTCCGTATTTTTTATCGCTAAGCTGTTTCTGCTGCAAGCTTATGCTTGCCTTTGCAACTAATACATTTAAACATCAATAACTCCATGAAATCTTTTACTCTCACATCTATCCTCGTCTCACTGTGCCTTTTCAGCTCATATGCGGCTCAGCCCGCTGAAGGCATCACTGCTTCCACCAATGTCCCGGAAGCTGCTTATCCCTGTGTGGCTTCTGACTCAAGAGCCACATTCAAGATTCATGCTCCCGAAGCAAAGGATGTCAAAGTAGATATCTGTGGTAAGAAATATGACATGGTGAAAGATGAAAATGGCGTTTGGTCGGCAACTACAGATCCTCTTGTAGAAGGATTCCACTATTATTTCCTTGTTATCGATGGGGTATCGGTGATCGATCCCGCGTCTGAAACTTTCTATGGCTGTGGCAAAGAATGTTCGGGAATTGAAATTCCTGAGAGCAAAGATGCTTCAGCTTATTATTCTTTCAATAAAGACATTCCTCACGGACAAGTGAGAGAATGCAAATATTATTCCAATACAGAAGGCAAGCAACGTAGATGTTTTGTCTATACTCCTGCCGAATATGAAACAAACTATAAAGCCAAATACCCCGTCCTTTATCTTCAGCATGGAATGGGTGAAGACGAGACAGGATGGTCAAAGCAAGGCATGATGGCTAATATTATGGATAATGCGATTGCTTCCGGTAAGGCTGTGCCGATGATAGTCGTGATGGATAATGGAAATTGCAGCCATATTTTCGGGTCGCGCAAGGGGGAAACTATGCAGGAATTTGGAGCTTCTTTCACTCCCGTTCTTCTTAACGATCTGATTCCTTATATTGAAAATACTTTCCGTGTCAAGACCGACCGTGACAGCCGAGCGATGGCAGGACTTTCATGGGGCGGCAAAGAGACATTTGATATAACTCTCACAAACATCGACAAATTCTCCCACATCGGTGCATTCAGTGGCGCTCTGTTCGGACTGAATGGCAATCTTGAAAATGCATATGGCGGTGCTTTTAAAGATCCGAAGGCATTCAACGACAAAGTGAAAGTCCTCTTCCTTAGCATGGGATCTGAAGAAAACTTCGGTGCCCCCAACATTTGTAAAGCCCTAACCGATGCCGGAATCAACAACATCTACTATGAATCGCCGGGTACACACCACGAATGGCTGACTTGGCGCCGCTCCCTCAACCAATTCATTCCCCTTCTCTTCCAAAATAATTAAATGATATGAAAAAACTAAGCATCTTTCTAATAATCTTCCTAAGCTCCCTCTCAGCAGCTGCATGGCCCGGCATGCCTATGCCAAAGCTGCATGTTGAAGGACGTTGGCTAATGGATGAGGATGGCAACAAAGTCAACCTCCATGGATTCGGACAGACCTATAGCCCGTGGTTTAATGAGATGGGATCTAAATGGAACAACTACAACATCTCTGAATGTCTAAAATACAATAAGGATATTCTCGACGGCGTCATGGACCGGGCAGGCTGGAAGATGACCTATCTTCGCATGCATATGGATCCATATTGGTCTAATAAGCCCGGAGTGCAGACCACTGGCGAAAACGATATTTCTGCTTTTGATTTCCAGAGATTTGTAAAATATTTGGAGACAGTATTTATTCCTATGGCTGAATATGCAATAGGAAAGGGCCTGTATGTAGTGATGCGTCCGCCGGGCGTGTGCCCTGAAAAGATAGAAGTCGGGGGCACTTATCATAATTATTTGAAAACTGTCTGGGGGTATATCGCAACACAGAAACGTCTTACCGAAAATCCCCATATCATGTTTGAACTCGCCAATGAGCCGGTTCAGATTAAAGGCACCGACGGACAATATGGTTCCGGGACAGATGCTTGCAATAAGGCTCTAACTCAATTCTTTCAGGAAATTGTCGACATTATGCGCGCAGAAGGATGTGAGAACATCCTATGGGTGCCCGGCACCGCTTTTCAATCTCAGTACGCAGGGTTTGCTAAATATCCTGTTAAAGGGAAAAATATTGGCTATGCCGTCCATGTGTATCCGGGGTGGTATGGAAGCGATGCCATTGAGCCAAGCCATGAACTTGGTGGCAGCTATGGTGGCGGCTACGATTCTTTTGCAGCAGGATGGAAAAATCAAATCGAACCATGTGCCGCAATAGCTCCGATGCTTGTCACTGAAATGGACTGGCTTCCTTCTAAATATCAAGCTTCCTGGGGCAAGAGTATCACCGGGCAGATGCTTGGGCAAGGCTTCGGCGCGAATTTCAAGCTCCTTGCCGACCGCACCGGCAATATAGGCTGGATGCTTTTCACTGGTCCGGAGCTCCTTGCAAGATTCGATGGCAGAGCAGGCACTAATGGCAATTATACTATGTATAATGATCCTGATGGATGCATGTGGTCTACTTATCATTGGTTTAATGAATATGCCGGTGTCGAACTCCCTGAAGTGAAGAATGTAGACTTATATTTTTCACCGCGAGGAATCAAAACTTCCGATGAGGCTATTATCCTTACAGGGAGCTCGAAAGGGGCAGCTTTGATTGCTGACCGAGGATTAGGATTTGATTTCAATATCAATGGTGAGATTGAAGTCGCCATTTCAGATCCTGATGTCTTAAGTTGGGATGGAGCTTCATTTACTGCATTGCGTCCCGGGGAATCTACATGCGAAATCAATTATTCGATTGATGGAACCCCCCGGAACAAGACTTTAAAATTTATCTCTACACCTTTCCCAATTCTCAATGGCTATTTAAATCCCTCTATTTGGGAAACCGGAACATTTGATGAAACTACCGGTGAGATCTCTACAGGTCCGTATGGATTCGCAGGCTGGACATATGGAAGCGGTCTTGATCTTTCAGAATATAATTATCTGATTTGTGAAGTTGAAAATCCCGGCGGTGGTCTATCCTTGCGACTTTTCGACAAGGATAATTACTGGACAGATCCTTATATTATCGATTTTGGAAATAGATCAAGAGTGGTTGTCGACTTAAAGAATATGAAATCTAATGATAATCGAAAAGTTGACCCATCCCATCTCTACATTATTGGGTTCTGGACCTACGGTGGTCACAACTTCAAAATCAAACAAATTTTCCCTTCCAACGACCCTAACGCCACTGCAGTGGAGTCTGTGGAAATTGACAATAATTCCGACGGCCCCGTCTATAATCTTCAGGGTGTTCGTGTAGCTTCTTCAATTTCCGAAGTAAAAGCTTCTGGCATTTACATTGTCAACGGCAAAAAAATCTGCAAATAATTAATCCGGTCTGATCTGTCAGACCACTCCGACTCGTATGACAGGTCAGACATAATCTTAATAAAAATGAATATTTTAAAAAAATCAATACTTATAGGCTCCGTATTAATAGCTAATGCTATTTCTGCCAATGCTCAAGATCCAAACTTCCACATATACCTCTGCTACGGACAGTCTAATATGGAGGGTAATGCCCTTGTGGAGAATATCGACAAGCAAGACATTCCGACCCGATTCAAGATGATGCCGGCTGTAAACTATTCTAATAGATCAAAAGGAGAGTGGTGTGAGGCAATGCCACCTCTATGCCGTGAAAATACCGGACTCACCCCTGCTGATTGGTTTGGACGCACGATGGTGGAAAATCTTCCTGAAGAAATCACCGTTGGAGTTATCAATGTAGCTGTCGGAGGTGCTCCAATTGAAGACCTTGACAAGGATCTTGACCCGAAGACTCTTGAAAACAAAGATGGTTGGTATCGCAACTTTATGAAGGAATACGACAATTCTCCTTACAGTCGTCTTCTCGAATGTGCTAAGAAGGCGCAAGAGTCGGGTGTGATTAAGGGTATCCTTTTGCATCAGGGTGAATCCAACAATGGTCAGGAGGCATGGTGCGGTAAAGTAAAGAAAATCTACGATGAATTGCTCGCTGACCTTGGACTGGAACCTAATTCCATACCTCTCCTTGTAGGTGAGACTGTAAGATCAGAGATGGGCGGATATTGCGGCATGCATAATTCTGTCATCGCTAAGCTTCCTAATGTCATTCCGGCAGCAAAAGTGGTCTCATCCGCCAATCTTGAGCAGAAAGGCGACGGACTTCATTTCACAGCCCATAGCTACAGAGTGCTCGGATGCAGATATGCTACTGCTATGCTTGAGACTATGGGTATCACTGATCCTATAGTGTCTTATTCTGAGGCTATTCCGGAGACTCCACATCCCGATCCGGCTGAAGGTGATTTTATCTTCGATCTTAAATCTTTCAACCCTACAATTTGGGAGCAAGGCACTTTCAATAATGAGACAGGTGTTTTCGTTGCAGGTCAATGGGGTTTTGGCGGTTGGGAATATAATCCTCCAATCGACCTTTCAGGGTATAAGTATATTGTAGCTGAACTGAACCAGCCCGAACAGAATGGTCTTGAACTTCGCGTGTTTGACAATGCAAGCTATTGGGAAAAATCTTATGAGGGAAAATTCAATGGCTCTCCCATCCTTATTGCCGAACTTGACGGAATGATGAAGAATCTTCCTACGGGGATTGCTCCTGTCAATACTTCTGAGATATATCGTGTCGGTTTCTGGTGCTATGGTGGCGCTCCTATCTATATCAAGCAAGTATTTGCAACAAATAATAACCCCTATGAAAACGCCGTTAAAACTGTAGCGATTGAAAATTGTGATACCACTGTCTATAATCTGACCGGAGCCAAAGTAGCCGACAACCTGGCTGGTTGCACCCTCTCTCCGGGCATCTATCTCTACTCCGGACAAAAAATAGCCATCCGCTAAATTATATTTAAAGCCCTTAAATCTTCGAACAAACAACAACTAACAAAATAATCCAAAATGGAACCCATCTCATCCGAAAAGAATCTCGAATCCAAAGGATTCTACAAAGTCTCAATGCTGAAATGCATTGGCTTTGGTTCTGGCGACTTGGCTCAGAACCTTATCTATCAGACTATCAGCATGTATCTGCTATTTTTCTACACTAATGTCTACGGTCTTGACCCTGCTGTGGCTGCCGTGATGTTTCTTATTGTCAGAATCATAGACGTTATTTGGGATCCATTGGTAGGCACTTTCGTCGACAAGCATGAGCCTAAACTTGGTAAATATCGTTCATATCTCATTTTAGGAGGTATTCCATTGACCGGTTTTGCTATCCTTTGCTTCTGGAATGGTTTCTCAGGTTCACTCCTCTACGCATATATCACCTACGTCGGACTTTCAATGTGCTATACACTTGTCAACGTACCTTACGGAGCTCTTAACGCATCTCTCACTCGCGACACAGCTGAAATCACAAAGCTGACATCAGTCCGTATGTTCATGGCAAACGTCGGTGGTCTTGCTGTCGGAATGGGTATTCCAATTATTCTTAGGCTTTTCGATCCCGCTGAGACTGAGGATATGTCTACTCACGACTCTGCTTGGCTTGCTACAATGACTATATATGGACTTATCGGACTTGCATTGCTTTTCTTCTGCTTCTTCGAGTGCAAAGAGAAAGTCGTGATGGATAAGTCTGAGACTGAAAATGTAAAAGTCTCCGACCTTTGGATGGAGTTTGTTCACAACCGTCCACTCCGTGTCCTCGCTTTCTTCTTTATCACTGCATTTGGTATGATGGCGATAGCAAATTCAGCCGGTGCCTATTATATCAACTATAACATGCATGGCAATGCCGGAGAGCTCTCTATATTTATGGGTCTCGGTTCAATTCCAGCCTTCATTTTTATGCCTATGATTCCAGCCATCAAGAAGAAGGTTGGCAAGAAAGGTATGTTCAATATCTTCCTCGTGACTGCTATTGTGGGCATGACTCTTCTCTACATCGTGACTGTTGTGCCATTCCTCAAGCATATGTGGCTTGTCTACATTGCGCAGTTCATCAAGTCTACCGGTGTCATCGTAGCTACCGGCTATATGTGGGCTCTCGTCCCTGAAGTTATCTCCTTTGGTGAATACACCCATGGCCGTCGTATTTCAGGCATTGTGAATGCCCTTACAGGCATCTTCTACAAAGCTGGTATGGCTCTTGGTGGAGTGGTTCCGGGTCTCGTTCTCTCTTTTGTAGGTTTCAATAGCGAGGCTGCAGAGCAGACAGTGTTTGCCCAGCAAGGTATCCTTTGGCTCGTAGCTATCATTCCGGCGATACTCCTCATCCTCGCCATGTTCATAATCTCACGCTATGAACTCAGCGACGAGCGCATCGACGAAATCAACCGTGCCATCGAAGCTCGCCACAACAAATAATTCACAATAAATCATCCTAATATAAATCTTATAAGACTTATACATCCTATAAGAATTATCCTAAGATTATGATGAAAAAATCTAAAATAGCCTCTCTCTTCCTTTTAGCCCTCTTAGCTGCCTCCTGCTCCTCATCAAAAGAAGAGCAAGCTCCAGCCACAATAAAAGAGGCTTTCAAAGACGACTTCCTTGTAGGAGCAGCCATAAATGTTCCTCTCCTTATGGGTGAAGACCCAAAGGCAGACTCAATTGTAGCTCTCCACTACAATTCCATCGTTCCTGAAAACTGCATGAAAAGCATGGAGATCCATCCAGAAAAAGACCGCTATTTCTGGGATGAGGCTGACGCTTATGTGAAGTATGGTCAGGATCACGACATGGCAATTATTGGACATTGTCTCGTATGGCACGCTCAACTCTCTCCGTGGTTCCCATATGATGAAAATGGCGAATACGTCGACAAAGAGGAAATGAAAGCCCGTATGAAAGACCATATACAGACAGTAGTTGGCCGCTACAAAGGCAAGATCAAAGGTTGGGATGTTGTCAACGAATGCATCGAAGATGACGGCTCATGGCGTCACACTCCATTCTATGATATCCTTGGCGAGGAATTCCTTCCCCTTGCTTTCGAATATGCACATGAGGCTGACCCCGATGCCGAACTATATCTCAACGACTATTCAATGTTTAAACCGGCAAAACGTGAGAAATATGTGCAGATTATCAATGACCTGAAGAATCGTGGTCTTCGTATTGATGGTATGGGTCTGCAGAGCCATATAGGTTATGAAAGCAACGATCCCGATTTTAAAGAATATCAAAAGACTATTGATGCTCTTTCTGAGACGGGCGTACAGCTGATGATCACAGAACTCGACATTTCAGCCCTTCCGTTTGTGATGCAGGGTGCCAACACCGATGCTAACTTTGAATTGACAGAAGAACTCAATCCCTTCCCCAATGGGCTTAACGAAGAAAGGGCAAAGGAATGGAACAAGCGTGCCGCCGACGTTATGGCATTCTACAAAAAGAATGCTGACAAAATTTCACGTGTCACATGGTGGGGCACCCACGACGGAATGTCATGGCGCAACGACTGGCCCATCAACGGACGCACTGACTATCCTCTTCCCTTCGACCGCGACTACAATCTTAAGCCCTTCATGCAAAATATTAT